>JBLIRS010000015.1:0-20037 GCA_049472415.1 bacterium
TAAAGGGATAAGCCCTTTAGGGCATGCATGAGAAGATCCTGTAAATTAGCAACCTCAGGCTGTTTTCCACGAACACCTACCCTTGTACATCCCTCTCCTTTTGCTGTCTGTTCACACTGAAAACAAAACATTTCTTCCTCCTTTCGATCTTTTCATCCCCGTTAAGGAGGCATAAAAGCCTCCCGCCATTATCAAAATTGTATTTCCTTTTTTATGGCGTCATATTCAGACAATATCATCTTATTTCGGATCATAAAATTTTTGTGGATTCTTTCGGCTTCGGCACCTTCACTACCAGCACCCGGAACATACCCTTTCCTTTGTTATAAAGACAATGCGGTATTTTGGCAGGGCTTTCAACAAGGGTGTCAGGACCGACTTCCTCTTTTTCATCTCCCACTTCCACGATACCTTTTCCTTCAAGCACATAAAAAAATACATCTACGGGTGTAATATGCCTTTTTAGAGATTCCCCGGGTTTTAACTCAATATGAACGACCAGGGCATTCTCAGTATCATAAAGTTTTTTTACCTCAACATGATGTGGATTTGGATTCGATTCTGCTTTTTTCAGCTCCGTAATTTTCATGGCGATTCTTCTCCTTTTCTCCTTTTTAAATCTCATTAATTCTTAACTTAATGACATTGAAAAAGATCCCATATTCCCCTGTTAACTCATTTCATTTTTAATTATAATTAGTCCTATCTAAATTTACATTGACATAAGTCAAATTTTTATAAATTTAACATAAGAGAAACAAATGTTATAATGACCTTGGAGAAATATATGGAGATTAAAGCTCATCTTTCAAAAATTCCACTTTTTAAAGGGCTTCCCACAGCACAGATGGAGGAGCTTACATCAATTGCCAGAAAAAAGGTTTTTAGTAAAGGCAAGGTGATTTTTTTGGAAGGAACTGAAAGTAACGGCTTTTATATTGTGATCTCCGGAAATGTAAAAATCTATAAACTATCTCCCGAAGGCAAAGAACAAATCCTTCATTTCTTCGGGCCGGGTGAACCTTTTGGAGAGGTTCCGGCCTTTACAGGGGACCGCTTTCCAGCCTATGCTGAGGCAATCAAGGAAACACAGGTTTTGTTTTTCCCTAAGGATGCCTTTGTGGCTCTCATCAGAAATGACCCCTCACTGGCACTGAACATGCTGGCAATCCTCTCCCGGCGCCTGCAAAGATTCACCAATGTAATAGAAAACTTATCCCTTAAAGAAGTCCCGGGGAGATTGGCCGCATATCTGCTTTACTTAAGTGAAAGCAAGAATAGAGATGATGAACTGTCTCTGGACATTTCCAAGGGACAATTGGCGAGTCTCTTAGGGACAATACCGGAAACCCTTTCACGGATCTTAACCAGGATGGCAAAACAAGGAGTTATCAATTCGGACGGCAAACGTCACATGAAGATATTGGACAGGAAAGGACTAGAGAAATTAGCCAATGGGGAGAGGCGTTTGGAGTAAATTAATTCGGTTTTCTTGATAAATATTTTTCCTAAGAAAAGGTGTTGATTTTTACACTGATTTATGTAAATATTCTATATTCAATCCATATCATGATTTTCTAAATTTATAATCCATTACAAACATTAAAGGGTAAAAAATGTTCAACTTGCTAAAAGACTCTGGGGGAATGGGAAAAATAACCGTCATAATCATTATATTGATTATAGCCTCTTCAGTATATGTGGGCAAAAAAATAGGTAAACCCTATTACGCATATTATGATTTAAAAAGGACCATGGATTTTTGGACAGATCAGTGCCTTACCCGCACTTCCTATGATCACGCCAATCTTGTCAGCAACGTCATGGAAACAATCAGAAAGCACAATATCCCTTTGAAAGAAGACGACCTGCAAATCTCTTATGACCGGGAAGCGTTACGCCTTAGCATCTCGGCAGAATACAATGTGAAGGTCGAATTCCCTCAATATACATACATACTCCACTTCACGCCCAGTGCAGAACATCAGACAACCCCTCCGTAATTGTAAGTGTAAGGGGACGGTGTTAGTTTATTAGTTTAACTCCATTCTCCCCTATATATTTTTCCCTTTGAATTCTTAAAGGTTTTAAATGAACATATCAAAGAAAGTTCTAATAAATAAATACAGCCAGGCAAGTTTAATCTTCTTATATTATACATCTGTTGCAATTCTTTTATGATAAAACAAATCCAATTAATCTGTTTATTTTCAACTTTGTACCCTCTGTGCCTTCTCTGCCCTCTGCGTGCTCTGTAGTTTAATAATATTTTTACTCATATATATATCAGGACAACTTATAAAAATTACCAAATAATAATTATTTAGTAATTTTATGGCAAACTCTTTTTTGTAAAATTTTTAAGTAGGCTTAAAATACAATATTTAAAAAACAATAAAGGCAGGTGATCATATGGAAATATAAAACAGGGAACTAAACAAGGTGTGATGCTACTTAAATGATAATCCCGGAGTGAGCTATAAACTATTACAGATGTCATTTTGTAGCCTTTATCAACTATCTTGAACAAAAAAAGGAGATAATTATGTTTTCAGAAAATAAATATAAAAAATTGAGAGCCATAAGATCCATAGCTGCAATTATATTTTTGACATCACTGTTATTTGCTGTTGTAAGCCCGAGTATTTTCAATATCGACATCAGTCAGGCAATGGACTATAACAGGGCCAGGGGTTCAAAAGTGTGCAGGTCCTGCTCCCAAACAGCCAAAGCGGCTTATATGGCCTGTCTAAATGAAAAAAGAGATGACGACTGGATTGCCTTCGGGAACTGTAACAACCTGCTTGACCTCGAAGCCAGGAGTGAATGTTTTACTGAGTCCAGGTCTGAATTTTGGGAAGCGTATAAAGAGTGTAAAGATCAGCGTGATGCCCGTCTGGAAATTTGTGAGGAACTGGGAGAAGGCCCCTATGATCCAAAGTTAAAGGCGGAGGATTTTGTTGATCCTGAGAATATAGGCAGCAGTGTGACAGCCAATCGATATTTCCCTCTGGTCTCTGGTACTCAATGGGTCTATCAAGGCGAGAGCGAAGAAAGCACTGAAAAAATAACTGTGACAGTTACAGGAGATATAAAAGAAATCGAATACCCTTCCGAATCGGGTCTCATATTCAAATGTGCAGTTGTCCTTGATGTAGTTGAGTTGGATGGTTTGGTTATTGAAAAAACTTATGACTGGTATGCCCAGGATATGGTTGGGAATGTCTGGTATTTTGGTGAAATATCTCAGGAATTCGAGGATGGCGAGATGGTAAGCCTTGAAGGCTCCTGGAAAGCCGGCAGAGATTATGCCAAGCCTGGAATCCTGATGCCGGCGGATCCCGACCCCGAGAAAGATAACCTCTATAGGCAGGAATTCGCCCTTGGTGATGCTGAAGACATGGGTGAAGTGGTGAACAGGGGTGAAGAATCAGTTACCGTCCCTTTTAATGGCGGTACTACCTATGACGATGATGTCTTAAAAACCAAAGACTTCACTCCCTTAGAGCCCGACATCTTCGAGTTCAAGTTCTATGTTCCGGGGGTAGGAGTGGTTCTGGACGTAAATCCTGACACCGGGGAGCGGGTAGAACTGATGACTCAGACAACTCTTTCATAGAAATGTGAGGGCGGGCCGTGTTATGTTATCTGCATTTTACCTTGCTCATTTCATCATGGTTGGTTTCTCAAACCCATTGTTATATAATAAATTTTATCCACCAAATGAAAAATCCTAGGGAGGTCTTGTGCGTATACTCCTGGTTGAAGACGATCTGAAGATAGCCTCTTTCATCCTTAAAGGGATGAAAGAGGCGGGATTTGTCATTGCTCACGCTGCCGATGGGGAAGCTGGCCTTTACATGGCAGTTACTGAACCGTATGACACGGCGATTATAGATCTTATGCTTCCAAAACTCGACGGCTTATCGATTATCGAAAAGTTACGGGCACAGGGTATAAATACCCCTGTCATTATCCTGAGCGCAAAACGAACGCTGAACGACAGGATCAAAGGGCTACAAACGGGTGGTGATGACTATCTTACCAAGCCGTTTGCCTTTTCTGAGCTTCTTGCCCGTGTGCACGCTTTGATCCGTAGGGCCAGCAGAACACCGGAGCCTACTTCCCTCAAGATCGGTGATCTTTCCATCAATCTGATAACCCGTGAAGTAATCAGAGATAATAAAAAAATCGATCTGCAGTTCCGTGAGTTTGCCCTGCTTGAATATTTAATGCGAAATAAGGGAAGAGTAGTTTCCAAGACCATGATAATTGAGCATGTCTGGGATTATAACTTTGATCCCAGAACAAATGTTGTTGAAGCAAGAATTTGTAAGCTACGTGAAAAGATTGACAAGAAATTTAAAAAAAAATTGATTCATACTATACACGGATTCGGATATGTTCTTAAAGAAACTGATTAAACATTATCATACCCTGGCATTTAGATTGACCCTTTGGTATGCCTCTATATTCATTATTTCATCATTCCTTGCGTTTTTAATCTTTTACCTGTCAGCCGCTTCCGTAATCCAGCGCAGGATGGATAATGAACTCTTGGAGGAACTGGAGGATTTTTCCCAGGTTCTATCTTCAAACGGGATTGATGATCTCAAAAGAGAAGTGTTCAATGAAATCGAATCCGAAAATACCAAAGAAATATTTTACCGGGTGATAAAACCGGACGGATCGGAAATCATTGCATCAGATATGTCCAATTGGGGAGATATGGAAGCGGATAAAAACATTTTAACCCGGTTGATAAATGAGGGCGATCATATGTTTAAAACGCTTTCCCTGCCGGGGAAACCTTACAAGGTTCGCATTGTCTATGGAAGCATCGGACCGGACATCATTATGCAATCCGGGGCTTTGCTGGATGAAGAGGCCCAGATTATGGGTATGTTTAAAAAGGTATTCACTTTTACCATGATTATAGTTTCTATATTGGCTACGGCAGTTGGATGGTTCATGGCAAAACGCGCGCTTTCAGGGATTGAGGAAGTCACCCTTACAGCTCAAAAAATATCAAGAGGCACTCTTGATCAAAGGGTTCCCATTCAAAACAGAGAAGACGAAATCGAACGACTTGCGAGCACATTCAATCATATGCTGGATCATATTCAAAGTCTGATTAAAGGGATGAAGGAAATGAGCGAAAATATCGCCCATGATTTGAAAAGCCCCATAACCAGAATGCGCGGCAATGCAGAAGTCACTTTGACCACTGACAGCTCCCTCAGTGAATTTAAACGTATAACAGCAAATACGATCGAGGAATGCGACTATCTTTTGGAAATGATCGACACAATGCTGGATATATCAGAGACCAAAGCCGGTGTGGCGGATATTGAAATCAAACCGGTGTATATGTCCAAACTTATTCGGGATGCATGCGATCTTTTTGAACCTCTGGCAGAAAACAAAAATATAACTATTAATTATGAAGTACCCGAAAATTTAATAACTTATGGTGACCTTAAGAAGCTTCAGCGTATGGTCGCCAATCTCTTGGATAATGCGGTTAAATTCACACCTGTTTCAGGAAAGATTACTGTCTCGGCACATATGGATGATAAACAGCAGATTGTCCTATGTGTCAGTGATACGGGAATAGGTATCTCTGAAGATCATCTGCCAAATATATTTCAGCGCTTTTACCGGTGCGACCGAAGTCGCTCAAAGACAGGAAGCGGATTGGGCCTTAGCCTGGTTGAAGCCATTGTAAAATCCCATCATGGCAGTATAACTGTGCAGAGCCAGCCGGGTAAAGGAAGCACATTTACAGTTATTCTTCCCCAAGGGCAAGGTTAAACTAATAAACTAACACCGTCCCCTATTACCTATTACTCAAGATTGTTATAATTCGGATGTCATGATTGTGTTTTTCTAACAGCAGACCAAACATTCTAATTTTAATGATGTTTCATGGTCTTATCTATATTTTGTTAGTTTTTTTATAACAAAACAGCCTTCAAAAATTTTAAACAAGATTTGACAAAAAAGATTAAAGCTGTTGCCTGGCTTGATGTTATATGTTTTTTTATATTTGGCCTGTCCCTTGCTTTATTATAAAACAGATGATCTAAAGAATTAAAATTAGAAGCAATATTACCATATGAATTGGTAATTGGAGGGCAATTATGAAAGTTTTACAACAAGAGATTCAACAAATCACTATAGAAACACTGGCTAAGAGTTTTTTTAAGGAATCCGTTACATATGGCTTTAGTCTATTTGATTATTTGCGGTTTACAAATCTGGTCCTTGACTTTGCACTGAATAATGACAAAAAGGAAGAGGTAAAGGAAGAATCGGAAAATTAAACAGAGGGCCTGGAAACTTATTCAGGCTTACCGAAAGGACACGCTCATTCCTTAGCATTGAAAAAGAGGCGTGCATTTTTCAACGACTGCAATGTTGTCGATTTTTAATAAAATGTTGTCAATTTTTAAAAACCGGTTCTCGGAAGCAGTAATATCATCAATATGTTTAACATAAGATTTAATTCTCTAAAATGTATACTCCAGCCCTATCATCCATTGATAGTCAAATATTGTCCCGAACTCCGTATCCCCGCTCCCGGAATTAATACTTCCTATTGAGAAAAGCTGTATGTGATCCCCATAAAAGTATTCAACAATAGAAATGAATTGGTCAGAACCATCGTCCACATTCAGTGTCCAGCGAAAAATAATGTTTAAAACATCTTTAATATCATTATGATTGTACTGAAACATGATGTAATTTCGTCTAAGAAAACTTAGTTGCGGATCCATTGTCTTACTGAGTGTTAATCCGGATAAATCCTGGATCGGACCTGTAAGGTTAAAGGCATCCGCAGCATTCTTTCTTAGCTGATAATATGCCTTTGCCTGATCATCACCGTATCCTGGTTCATTATAAACATATTCCATAACAAGATTAGGACCTGCTCTAAGGGTATATGAGGCTCCAAGCAGGATTGTATTTTTTAATGATGAGCTATCATCTTCTAACGCTAACATGGAAGCTCCAAGAGGACTGTTGTCCGCTCTGGGATAAAGGGCATTGGTACCCTCGGAGATAACTCCTTCCCCGTATAATAAAAGAGCATCCGTGGCTGTCCTGCCCCCGAAGAACCCCAGCCTGTTTCTGTCATTTTCTTTTCTTGAAAAGATCATCCCTGCATATCCTTCCTGCCCTGTAAAATCGATTTTCAGTGCATTGATCTTTTCAAATTTATTAAATAAAAATTCCTGACGGCCCTCATCCAGATTGCTGATAAAAGAAAAGGTCCAGCTCATGTTTGGGCACCAGACGACCCTGGCAAAATCCATTCCGGGCACCTCTATCTTGGGATTGCTCCGGCCGTTGTCCCTGAAGAACGGATTGGAGGGAGAAAAAAGGTAAGACGGACCCCATTGAAGGTTTTCCCGCCCGTATGAAAAAAACAGATCTCTTGTTACACTGAGCCTGACCAGCCATTCATTGATGAATAATTGATCCTCCCATTCTGTGTCACCCCTTCGAGCGCCATCGTCCCATTTTCTCCATTCAAGGATTATTCTTGGTTTAAGGCTCAAATACAATCTTTGAAAATCCAAATTGGTATCTAAACGAAATTGAAATTCGTTATCATAGGAAGGAATTTTTAAAAAATCATTCCCCGGGTTTTGAGAAGAATCGGCAACCTTTATATAGCTCCCAAACGGAACCATTCTCAGGCTATAATCAAAGTCCCCGGCTAAATCACTCCACAATCCGGAAGATCCTTTTTCTCCAAGGTCCTCTGTAATACCGCTCAATTCAGCAGCAATTAAAAAAAGAGTCTGAAATAATAACAAATATACAATAAGAAGGAATTGAAAAAGCAAAACACGTTTTTTCACATCTTTCTCCGCAACTCAATTATAGCTGTAAGTTTTCTCATATTGCCCACAAAAACCTGCTATTAAAAGCCTCCCATTTATTGTCTAACCAAATCCCCTCGGTTTTATCGCATTAATAAATTAAGATCAAAGGTTGAATCCGGGATTTCTTTTAGTTTTACATTGCCATAGGTCATAGTGGTAATCTCTCCTTCAACCACATTATTTGAAATAATCATTTTGGATATAAAGGGGTAAGGCTTACCTTGCTTTTCAATGGTATTTTCATATTCCATAACCGCTGATTTTAATAGTTTGCCGGATACTGAAAAAAAGTCTGATTTAATGCCGACAAATCGCTTTTTGGAAATCCAATATCGAATTTGATCATAAGTAGCCTTTTTATCGTTCGCGACAAGATCATAAACATAGCAGGGTTCTCCGTTCACTTCCTCCTCAGAGGCTGAGGTTACTTTATAGTCCCCGGCATAATTAGTTGAAGCGATATCTCCATTGGAAGCTCCTCCCATAAGTTTCTGCCTGGGAGAGATGGGGACGGGTTTTTTCAATCCCGGTGATAAAAACCACATATTCCTGTCAATCATTAATAACTTGCGGCCCTTCACCTTGGGGGGTGAAATAAATTCGGCAAGGGTATTAAATTTTCGCGATTTTATATTAATGGTTCTGTCCTGCATGCGATTATTCTCAATGGATTCAATTTTAATCTCCCATTCCACGCCGCTCAAGCTTCCCCTTGCATCATCCGCTTTTGTAATAATATCTTTGGGCGTCATTTCGGATGGGAAAGTATTGGCGGGCAGGACTATCCCTAACAGCATACTAATAAGCAAGAGTTTAATAATTTTATTCATTTTCATTGGTATTTTCCTCCTTATCCTTTTATAATTTATCAATTATTTATACATGCCCCAAAGCATCTACCACCTTCAGCCTGGCTGCACGTCTTGCAGGCAATATGGCAGCCAATAATGAGAGCAATATCAGAAAAACCATCAGGCTGAACAAGAATGAGGGTACTAAATTTATGACCAGGGGGACAGGTGATGAGAGGCCCGGTGGTATATAAGTCGGTTTTATCATTAGAATAAATCCCCATATGGCTATATTCAAGACTATCCCTGCGATACTCCCCCAAAAACCAAGCATGGCTCCTTCTATGGCAAAAAGAAGATTCACACCCCGCTGTTTTATTCCCAATGCCCTTAAGGTGCCGATTTCTCTGGTCCGTTCGAGAACAGCCGTTCCCATGGTGTTGATAACACTCATAATAACAATGATCAACACAATACAATATATAAACATGAAGATCATATCAAACATCTGTTTTACCTGGCGATAATAAGAGGAAAGCTCATTCCAGGTTTTTATTTCGCATGAGATTCCGGCTTCTGACAATCGCCGGAGCAGGCTTATGCGTACCTGGTCCGTCTTTTTCCAATCATTTAATAATACAACAATCTGGTCTGCTTTCTCAGTGTCATATAAAGACTGGGCCAAGGGAAGGAGAAAACGTATGTACTTATCATTAGTAGCTTCGGTGCCTGTGTTATAAATTCCGGAGACTTGAATATTCAAGGCGTTCATTTGACCGTCAAGTGTAGTGGCCATGACAACTGCGTCACTACCCACTTTCAAAGACAGCATTTTTGCCAGTTCCTCTGACATCTCAACACCATAATAATCCCTGTCATTGAGAAAATCACCTTTTATGGGCAACGATTCAATCCTGTCGCCTTTAATTATCCTGTCATCATCAGCAACCACTCCTGTTGCTATGAATATTGTAGAGATCCGCCCGTTGGAGGCAAGACCTGAGATATGTATCTGGGGTGTGGCCAGAATAACTTCCGGCTCTTCTTTTGCCAGCTCTATTATCCTCCGGACTTCCTGTTTTGAAAACATATATAGATCAGGTTCAATCTTTCCCTTTTCCGACCACCCCTTTTTATATATGGTAAGATGGCCAAGCCCTTCTTCACTAACTGCCGAGATTCTCAATTCTTTATAGATGTTATTTGTATATCCCTGAAAAAGGCTTACTGCAGCGAATCCCATTGCTATAGCCAGAAGGGTCACAAGGGATCTGCGTTTATTTTTTAGTATATTTCGGAAGGCTATCTTTATCCATTGTATCATTTTTTCTCACCATCCTTTATAATTTTTCCATCCTCCAATTTCACCAGGCGCTCAACCTTGTCTAAAAGCCTCTGATCATGGGTAGAAAAGATAAAAGTGGTTTTTTCTTTCTCATTAAGTTTTCGCATAAGGTCAATGATCTTATTAGAGGTGTCCGTATCCAGGTTGGCCGTTGGTTCGTCCGCTATAACCAGAGATGGGCCCATTACCAATGCCCTTGCAATAGCAACCCTTTGCTGCTGGCCGCCGGACATTTTAGCAGGTATATGATTTGCGAAATTGGATAGGCCTACTTCTTCAAGGCAAACAAGTGCCCTGTTCTTTGCTTCAGAGAAGGAATCGCCATTGATCTGCAAGGGAAGCATGACATTCTCTAATGCGGAAAGAACCGGAATTAAATTGAATCCTTGAAAAACAAAACCTATATATCTGTTTCTGAATTCACTTCGCCGATTATCGGATAATTGAGCAATTTCCTGATCTTCAATAAAGAGTTTGCCGGAAGTAGGTTCATCGATTGCACCAATAAGGTTTAACAAGGTGGTTTTCCCTGAACCGGAAGGACCCCATATGGCTACGAATTCCTTTTTATCAATGCTCAGGTTCACGCCCCTTAAAGCGTGTACTTCGGTCTCCCCTAAATGATAACATTTTGTAACTTTTTGCATTTCAATAAGAGCCATGGACTACAATCCTCCTTTCTATTAATCCGGAATTCAAAATCAATAATATAATTCTCTGATTGCATTTTATATATTTTTCAACTCATTTGAAATTGTTTCAATGGTATATTTGATCTGCTCTTTGGTATGCTTTGCCGTTATAAAGAATCGCAACCTGGCTTCATCCTCCGGTACTGCCGGATATAGGATGGGATGAACATTTATTCCATTCTCGAATAAACGGTTGGCAATTCGTAAACTACTTATGGAATTTCTTATAATTATAGGGATAATAGGTGAATCCTTACTAAGGCCGGTATCCAGGTTATGCTGTTGAGCAATATACAGAAAATATTCAAAATTGGATCTTAATCTTTCCACATGCTCCGGCTCGCGTTTTAGTTTCCTTACCGATGCAAGAGCAGCGGCAGCATTTGTTGGTGTAATACCAGCGCTGTACATAATGCAGCCCGGCGCATTATATTTCAGATTTTCTATTAAGGCCTTTTTCCCTGCTATATAGCCCCCACAACTGGCAAAAGATTTACTTAGTGTCCCCATCCATATATCCACATCATAGGGATCAACATTGCAGTATTCACGAATACCAAATCCATTTTTACCAATTGTTCCCATTGAATGGGCCTCATCAACCATCAAAAAAGCCTTGTATCTCTTTTTTAGCTCAATAAACTCATTCAAACGGGAGATATCCCCGTCCATGCTATAAACACCCTCAATTACTATGAGCGCTTTTTGATAATAATATCTGTTCTCCTCCATCAGCGCCTCAAGCGCTTTAAAGTTATTATGCGGGAAGGGGATTCTTCTTGCCCCGGACAGTTTACAGCCAATCATAATACTGTTGTGACTCAGGGAATCATGAAAAATTACATCCTTAGGTCCAAACAGGTAACCGATAGTTGAGGTGTTTGTGGCATAGCCACTTACAGCAACCACACAATCATCTGTCCCAATTAATGATGCTATTTCCTTTTCGAGTTCCTTATGAATTACAATTTCTCCTGATACAATCCGGCTGGCTGATACAGAGGTGCCATACTGATCGATTGTCTTTTTTGTTGCTTCATTGATCTCCGGATCCCCGGAGAAACCTAAATAGTTGTATCCGGAATAATTGATGTAATCTTTATCATCTATTAAAACTGTATCATTACTAACATCAGAATGACAATCAAAATAGGGATTTCGAATCTCCAACTGCTTCATGTTCTCTGATTGCTTTTTAATAGCCCGGTATTGCGGGAAATGCTCAAAATCAGTATATTCAGGCGGGATATCCTTCCCTGTATCATATCCCTGATCTGTTTTTATCTCCCCTCTGACTTTGTTTTGTAAAAGTTGTTTGACTAATGCCCTTTTTTGTTCGAAAGACATATCCGGTATTTTTTCCTTTACCTGTAACATTTCTCACTCCTTTGTAATCAATTGGTTGTTATAAGATTTTGTAACTACTTAAAGAACTTATGGTTTTCGATTAGTTAATAAAAATTACATGATTTTCACTAATAAATTATTTAATTCTTCCTCAGAAAGCTCATCAATATTGCTCTCAGCAATAAAAGGCGACAAATCGATACTTACATTTTCCTCAGGCTTGTCAGTTTCTCCGGATTTGTTCTCGGAGTTTTTATCTAAACCCAGCTTTAGCAGAATTGATTTGGCTAATTGTAAGGCATTAATACCCTTCATAAGTTCCAGCGTTGATATTTCAACACCAAAGGTCATCTCAATCGCTGTTTTTAATTCGATTGATAATAATGAATCAACACCCAGATTAGTTAAGGGCTCAGTAATTCCTATTTTTTCGACAGGTATCCTCAAAGATTCTGCGATAAGCTCAACAATAATCATAGCTAAAATTTCATCCCATTCTTCAGGATCAATGTCTCTTAACCTGGAGATAATGGATTCCCCGGCTTCGCTGTTTGGAAGCCCGTCATTTTGAGGGACAAGATAAGAAAATCGGGGAGATGAAGCTACAACAGGATCATAATCCTTCCATTTTTTCCAGTCTACTTTCATCACACCTATCTGGATTGGTTTCCATTCGATCAGACATTTAATAGCTTCCAATGCTTCATTAGACTTTATGATATCTAATCCCATCCCCTTTAAATGCAGGGTTACCTTTTCATCTTCCGTCATTCCCCCTGTTCCGAGAGCACCCCAATTAATACTTGTGGCAGGCAGCCCTTGCATTCTCCTATAATATGCAAAGGCATCAAGGAAGGCATTCCCTGCCACATAATTAGATTGTCTGGCGTTGCCAATCAAACTTGAAATAGAAGAAAAGAGAAGGAAGAAATCGAGATCTTTATCAATGGTTGCAAGACTCAAATTCCATGCACCGATTACTTTTGGATCCAGAACCTTTCTAAATGTGTCCTCATTCTGATCTACGATAAGACCGTCCTCCAGAACTGCTGCTGCGTGAATAATCCCCTTTAACTTGGGCATCTTTAAATCTATAGTCTTAATCATTTTTTCAACATCTTCTTTTACTGTTATATCAACAGCTACAGGCAGGACTTTGGTGCCATTGCTCTCAAGCTCTTTCAACAGCTTTTGTGCCGAATCACTTGAGGCCCCTTTTCTGCCTGCAAGTACAAGATGTTTAGCTCCGTTTCCGGACATCCATTTCGCCAGTTCCCTGCCAAAGCCGCCAAAACCGCCTGTTATAAGATAAGAACTATCAGGATGAAAGACACTGTTATTAAGCAGATCGGGCAAAACTTTTGGATTTTTCAGATCTCCTAATCTCATGATAAAACCATTATCAGGTGAAGCTTTAAGTGCTTTCTGAAAATCCTCCAAAGAATTATATCCAGGGATTCCTTGAATATTAAATGTAGTTGTTCCCTTCTTATTCAGATGTTCAATACATTTTCTCAGATGTTTTTTAACTATATCAGACCTTGTCTTTATAAATTTGTGCATGTCTATGGAATAACAGAGCAAATTCTTTTCTTCAGATAAAATAACCGTCTGTTGTTTTATATTTTTCCCCCCGGTTTTAATAAGAATGTACCGGCCGTAATCGGCTATTGAATCCATTATATTGTTATAAATCTGAGAGGAAGAGAAATCGATAAATACATCCACACCTTTATTGGATGTCAGGTTCAGAACTTTCTGCATAAAATTGGATGATTGAATATGGACCGTGTGTTCAACACCCAATCCTTGAAAGAATTCATCATCCATTTCCCCTTCTGATGCACCTATGAGTTTTGCACCTTCAGCCTTAATATATTGGATAAGGGCCTGAGTTGTACCTTCATCACCCTTTCTGACAAGAACCACATCATTTGCCTGTATACTGGTAACCTCATTTAGACAATATGCAGAGGTGATAATTGGCATTGCCGAGGATAGAAATTCCTCTTCCTGCCATGAATCGGGTAGTTTAGCAATGAGTTTATCTTCAGGAGAGAAGGTAAGATAAGAACTCAATGGACCCGGTATAATACCATAAATGGTCTCTCCCTTTTTCAATCCCCTTATCTTATCACCTGCATTGACAATAGTGCCTGTTATCTCAAAGAAATCGTTATCTTTGTTTCTGTCTGAATTGTCAGAATTTATTTTTTGGATCTTTACATTATTTAACCGGACTTCGATTTCATTTTTCGCAGGACGGACCCTCTGTTTTTGTCGCAAAGTTATGTTTTTGTCCTTTCCAATTTCAATTCCGAAAGAATCCTCTTCAGACAATATGACCTGATTATCGACTTTACATTGTGCTTCAACCTCATTTAGATTTTTCCTCTTTAGACGATGCACAAAACGCTTTCCGTTCCGGAAGGCGATATCATTTTCCTCATTGTTGGACAATAATTCATTTTGTATTTGTTTTAAAGAAAAATCGTCCGTATCAGGCCCTGTATCAATCAGGGTGCATTTATATTCCGGATATTCATTAAAGGCGACCCTGGACAATCCAACCACTGTAGCCTGTCCGATATTAATTTGCTCATCGGTCTTATCTATGGAATGTGCTCCCTGGGTAAGAACGTAAATCCTGGGTTTATTATCCGGATTAATCTTAAAAATCTTTTGAAACAAAAATAACAGAGATAAGCTTCTGTCAATTCCCAGTTCATCTTCTTTTTGGGCGGATTTATCAGAATTACAAAGATATAGAATCCCCTTGCATGTATTCAGATCTACCTCTGTAAAAACCCTCTCTAAATCCTTGATGCTATTTTTTTGGATAAAATAACTTCCGGAGGATTCCTTTTGAAAGGCGTTGCTGTATTTAACAATAATAATTTCACATCCGCTTTTATTTTTAAGTCCTTCAACAAGATCATTGCTCAAGCCTGTATCATATGAAAATACAATCCATTTCCCCTTGGAATTATATTCTGCTTCTAATTCTTGTCCTTCCCATTCATAATCATATAGGGAGTTAACCAAAAAACCTTTCTCATTCTCCTTGTCGATTGCCTTACAATAGATTCCATGAACCTCTGCAAAAATATTCCCTTCCCTGTCCATAAGATAGATATCACCCTCTATGCCGGAGTTATCCCTATTTGTTAATCTTCCAAAGCTGTAGAATGCTTCTTGAGGTTTGGAAAGAAAATTGATTTGATTTATTCGAACGGGCAGGTAGGTGGTACTGGAGCCACTATCCGAAAGCGCAGATATAAGTGATTGAAAGCATGAATCCAACAAAGCAGGATGAAGATTATACCCTTCATTCAGAATATTCAAATCCTGTGACGCTTCAATAAAAGCAAGTAAGCCATCTTCGCCTCTCCATAGTTTTTTTATGCTTTGGAAATAGAGACCGTATTTTAATCCTCTGGCTTCAAGCTCATTATATACCTTTTTGGGGTCCACTTCTTCCCTGCATTTTTGTTTTATTCGTTCCAGGTTGATAGCATTATTTGTAACAACATATAAATTACAAATCTTCCCCTGAACATGCAGGTCCCATTCATTTTTTCCATTAGAAGACTGGCTGAAAATCTTAAACTCATTTGAGCTTGCATCAAAACAGGTCCGTATAACTAATTCACGATCCTCAGGGATAACAAGGGCCTTATTAAATTGAATATCCTGAAGAACACATTCCGTTCTCCCGAAGATCTGTCTGCATAATTCGATTCCCATTTCAACATAAGAAGCCCCTGGCAATACAACCAGATCCTGAACAACATGATCACTTAGAAATGGCAGGAACTGATTGTTGAGAGCACCTTCCCATGTTGGAAGCGGAGAATCCAATCTATTTCCCAGTAATGGATGAGCCGGTGAACCAAGGCGATCCATTATAGACTCCTCAGATTCATACCAGTATTTTTCTCTCTGCCATGGGTAAGTAGGCAGCTTTACCAAATTATACTCACCATTAAAAAACCTTCTCCATCCGAAATCATATCCAATGGAATACAGATGACAAGCTGTTGTATATATTGTCTCCTGCTCCGGTTTTTTCCGATTCAGGGAGGACAGCACATGAGCAGACATCCTCCTTTGTGCCAGACATTCTTTAATATATGATGACAAAACCGGGTGAGGTCCAACTTCCAGAAAAAGACCATAACCATCATCCAGGATAGTATTAATTGCTTTGGCAAAATAAACCGGCTCTCGAATATTTTTGAACCAGTAAGATGCATCAAATGCATCTTTTTCGACCCTGCCACCGGTAACTGTAGAATAGACAGGAATAGTATTTCTTTTAGGTTCAATAGAAGCCAGGGAATGAGACAGATCTTCTTTCAAAGGCTCCATAAAATAGCTGTGATAGGGAACTTCGACCTTAAGAAATCTATTAAAGATTCCTTTGACATTTAATTTTTCAGCAATTTGTTCCAGCTCAGGTTTATTGCCTGATAGAGTTACCGAAGACGGACTATTAATAGCAGCTATGGAAACCTTTTCCTTATCGGGTTCAATGATTGCCAGGGCATCTGCTTCCGTTAAACCGGTGGCAAGCATAGTCCCTTTTCCTGCTGCTTTTTTCTGGACCCTGCTTCTGTGATAGCTTACTAATAATGCTTCTTCTAATGAAATAGCACCGGATGCATATGAGGTTGTTACTTCACCAACGCTATGTCCGACAACAGCCGAAGGTACGATGCCCCATGATTTGTATAGAGCTAATAAGCCGACCTGGATAACAAAATTGGCCGGCTGGGCAATCTGGGTCTCCTGTATTCGGGAAGAGGCTTCATCCTTTAATAATTCTTCTAAAATCGACCAACCTGAGATAGCCTTAAAAAGTTCATCACATTTTTTTACAGCTTCCCTGAAGACGGATTCTTTTTGAAATAGTTCTCTCCCCATTTTCCACCATTGGGGCCCCATACCGGAAAATACAAAAACCGGTTGCAGTGCGCTTTTCTCTATAACCTTATTTTTAATATAATCAGCATCCTTGTCTCTTTCAATAAAGGCTTTCAGTTTTTTGATCAGGTCCTGTTTATCGGTAGCTAAAAAAGTTAATCTATAATTGTGGTGAGTCCTGTGTAATCCGGCGCTATAACATAAATCACGGATATGTATTGTTCCGTCCTGTTCTAATAATCTTAAATATGATCTAGCTAAATCGATCAGGGCATTTTCATCTTTGGCTGAGAGGGGTAATATATATAATTCCCCTTCACCATAATTATTCTTCTTCGTTTTTTTATATTTCACAGGGGCCTGTTCCAGAATGGCATGGGCGTTGGTCCCTCCATAACCAAAGGAATTAATCCCGACAAAGGTCTTTCCATCTCCTTCAGGTATGCGTTGTAATTTTAAAGGGAGTTTAAGCCCCAACTCATCAAAAGGGATCTTACTATTTGGCTTCTGCAAATTTGCTATCGGAGGAATTTGCATATTGTGAAGGCATAGAGCTGCTTTTATTATGCCTGCTACCCCGGAGGACGCTTCCAAATGACCTATATTTGCCTTTATCGATCCGATCAAACATGGATTCGATTTTTCCCTTTTCATTCCTATAGCATGACCGATTGAATGTGCTTCTATAGGGTCTCCTGTCGCGGTCCCGGTTCCATGGGCTTCCACATAGCATATCTGACCGGGTTGTATACCGGCTTTTTTAATCACTTTTTTAATAATGGTTTCCTGCGATTCCGGATTAGGTACCGTAATACTATTTGTCTTTCCATCCTGATTTACTCCTGTCGCTCTGACAACCGCATATATCCGGTTATTATCTTCGATAGCCTTTGACAGAGGTTTTAAAACAATAATGCCCGCCCCTTCTCCTCTGGCGTAGCCATTTGCCCGATCGTCAAAGCTTTTGGAATAACCATCCGGGGACAAAAATTTGCCTTTGCACATGGCAATTGAATATTCGGGCCTGAACATAATACTCGCCCCACCTGCAAGGGCCATTGAACATTCGTCATTCCATATTGCCTGACAAGCATAATGAAAACTTACAAGTGATGAAGAACAGGCGGTGTCCATAGAAACACTGGGCCCTTTGAAATCAAAAAAATAAGAAATACGGTTTGAGAGTATTGTCATAGTCGAACTGACCGCCGTATGGGGACCGGCATATTTCCTGTTGATGGCATTCATTTGATTAAGCATGCCATCCAAAGTAAATCCGCCGATATACACACCCACATCCGATCCGGCTAAATCAGATGCCACAATGCCTGCATCTTCAAATGCTTCCCAGGCCACTTCCAGCAATATCCTCTGTTGAGGATCAAGGCAGCCGGCCTCCCTGGGGGAGATCCCAAAAAACATGGCATCGAATTCTTCAATATCTTCCTTTAAAAATCCACCTTTTTTTACATACATTTTACCAGGCATATTCTCATTAGAACTAAAAAACTTTTTTATATTCCATCTCTTGTCAGGCACTTCTGAAATGGCAACCTTGCCCTCTTTAACAAATTCCCATAAGGACTCCGGGGTATTGATCCCGCCGGGGAAACGGCATCCGATTCCAATAATTGCTATTGGTTTCAATATGTTTTCTTCCTTCTGTAATGAACTTTTTAATTTCATGATGTACCTCCAAGAATTTTATTTAAAAAATACCTTTTATTTTGAATACTTTTGAAGACAAAAAGTAATCAGATCAAAACCTAGGATTTAAGTAATTCAGAACATTTATGGATCAACAGAAAAGCAAGGGGAATGCCAAAGATTAAAAAAAGATCTAAATCAAAGCCAGAAACGACTTTTGAAACCTTTTGTTGTGATTTAAAAGATTATAAAGATAAAATTCTGTTAGCAGAAAACCGATAAAATATAGAAACATTCCACAAACTTTATATCCTATCGTAAAATATAGGGCATATACCGTATTGTTAGAATAAAACTATTGTCGGAAATATACTAACACTATATTTTAAGTGCTTGAAAATAATGGCTGAAATCAAAAATCCAGGCAGACCTAAAACCAGTGCTTTTTTCAAAACGGCGTGATCCTTTGGTGTGAAATCCTCTTTCGGACGGGTTACGACGATGACGCGGATATTTTTGCCGGTTGAGATCTTTAGGTGTTGTATCATTTGGTAGGTGCGTCTTTTTCTGACAAACGGGCTTACGATTAAAATCTCTTTTTTAGCACCAATGATATCCTTATTGAAAACAGGTAAAAAGTTATCTTTATTAAAAATGATATCCAGGGATGCATCCATGATCTCCTCGCCTTTGGCTTTATATCCCATTGAAGCGTATCCGTTAAGCCGTTTTTGATACATATTTTCCTGCATTTTTACCTGGATATCCACATAATCATAGATCCGCACTTTTTTTTCGTTTTGAACAGTCTGTGGAGCCTCCCCCGGCATATTGCTGCAGCGTGCCTTTCCATGATATGGGCATGGCTAAAAACAGCGTATCGAGACGTGGCTCGTCAAAACCTTCCCCAATAAAATGACCTGTAGCCACCAAGATGATATTTTTATCAAATAACTTTACTCTTCCCGCCGCAATAATTGCCGCTCTTTACAAAGCCCGCTGGGAAATCGAATTGTTTTTCAAGTGGATAAAACAAAATCGCAGAGTTAAATTTTTAACTCTTTGTTTTTACTTGAATATTAACCGGACAGCAATGTGTACGACTATAGTTTCTTTGATTATCTTCCCGCATAACCTGGTCCTATCATGACCCCACCAATATCTTACACTATTGGTGTGCCTGAATTTGTCATATTTGGACTGCTTTTTGGTGCCTTTAGATTATTTCCACTACTCCTTTTATTTTTCCTTTCTTGTAAATTATCCTCCTTTTCATCTTCTGCTAAATTCTCTTTGAATATTTGTCTTGACAAAAGTTAAAAGTTGTGCGTATGCCTCTATCCGGAAAAGCAAATTCTTATCAGGATCAGGATCAGGCAGGCCTAGTCCATTTT
>JBLIRS010000150.1:0-8059 GCA_049472415.1 bacterium
CAATGGTTAAGGAGTTATGGCCCGGACAAGGAAGTGTGACGGACAGACGGACATTCGAACAGACGGACGGACGGACGTCCGGACAAAGCGATGACTATATGCTCTCCCGTTGGGGAGCATAAAAAACAAACATGGAAGAAAGTAAAATTAAAGAAAAAAAATTTTGGGAATTGTGAGTAAGATTAAAAACAAGATTAAATGGATTTTTTAATACTTATTGGCTCACCTAATCATTTTCAGACATTTCATTTTCAAACATCATAAGATTTAAAAAAGTAATTTTGACCCGCGTCACATTTGCTTCAATACCTTCTATATAAAATACAGAATCCAAAATAAATTACAAAAAAGAAAGGGAGGTTAGGAGCATGTTAAAAAAATTATTTACACGGTTTGTTAATATCTTTAGGCACCCTATTATTTTAAGTTGGATACTGGCAATTATGGTATTCTCAATTCATTTTCCTTTAGCTAAAGCACAGGTGAGTGAATCAAAGTCCGATCCCGAGGGGAAAAAATATGTTTGGTATAAAGGCAGTCAACAAAAATATATCCGGTTAGCGGATGATGAGATTGCAATCTTTCCCAGGCAAAGGGCAAACAGGACAAGGGGCGTTTTAGAAAAAGCTGTAAAAGATTTAGGATTTGGCGGGGAGATCGTAAAACAAAATGAATTTGTTATGTATATGAAGCTCTCTAAAAGAAGAACTCACTGGGAGATCGAAACTATGACCGGTGAACGGCAAAAGGAAGAAGAAATTCAATGTATAAGCCCTGTTTTTTATTCCGGTTCAAAAGACTCAGGGACTCGCATGGCACTCACTGGTCAGATAATTATACATTTTTCCCTGGATTGGGACAGAAGCAAAATAGAGGGGTGGTCAAAAAAGAAAGGTCTGAGTTTAATTAAATCTTTTGATTTTTCTCCGAATACATTTCTTTTCGATGCAGGGTCTCCAATGAAGAGCCTGGAATTGGCAAACGATATATATCTTTCCGGTGAGGTCCTTTACTCTTATCCGAACTGGCTTAAAACAAGGGTTACCCGGGAGGAATTTTATAAAAATTCTCATGAAGGATTTGATGATAAAAAGATTAGGGATAAGGGAAAGGAGTCAAATGAAAAAAGTATTAGAAAGATTAGAGAAAAAAATAAAGCCAGAGTAGACACAAAGGAGCAAAGGGAACATATGCTCCCTTCTGAAAAGCAGGAGGAGGAGGAGGATACTTCGGCACACAATATTGTTAACCGATCAGTCACAAAGTCGATAGCAACATGTTACCCTTGGTCTGAAAATTTTTCCACCGGTTCCACCGGTGGAATTTATGGAGGCTATGATAAAGATATCTATATTGAAGGGATCGATGGCGATGAAGGGATAGAATTGCGCGGCTTTGCTAAGTTTGATATCAGCAGTATACCTGATAACTCAATAATTTATGATGTTGAACTACACGTATACTGTTTTAAGGATGTAGGAATGCCGAAGGTTGCAATACGGAAGCTTAACAGTGATCCTGTAGTCGCATCCTGGGAAACGATATTTGAAGAAGGAGGGAATGGGACACTGTACGTTAATAACTGGCCTTTTTCTGATGGGTATTTTGATACAGGACAGTGGAATGTGAAATCACTCGGCCAAATGGCAGCCATGGATCTTCAGGCTGCACTAGGCCAGGATTGGTTTGCACTGGGCTTTGAACAAGATGATTTTTCCACGTCTTCCTATGCCTGGTGTTACGGCTGGGATAGTTTTCTTTATAAGCCCTATATTGTCGTTCATTATGATCCCTTGCCCTGTCAAGACGATGATCCCCTTTTTACAATACAGTGGCATCTGAAGAATACCGGCCAATGTGGAATTGCGGGTGAGGATGTAAATATTTATCCGGTTTGGAGCATATATCAAGGATCATCCAGTATGGTTGCAATTGTGGATAGTGGTGTGGAGATTGCTCATGAGGACCTGATTGAGAATGTTCTGCCAGATTTATGTTGGGATTACTTGGATAAGGATAAGGACCCAACAAGCAGAATTGCGCATGGCACTGCCTGTGCAGGTATTGCTGCAGCAAGAGGCTGGAATTGTCTGGGAGGGCGGGGGGCAGCCCCTTTTTGCAAAATTGTGGGGTATCGGTTTATAGGAGCCGAAACTGAGGAAAATGAAGCAGACGCGCTTAGCAGAAACAATGATATCGTTGATATATACGTTAACAGTTGGGGCCCTCCGGATACCGGAAAAGATCTCATTGGACCGGACCCTCTTACTGAAGCTTCTCTGGCAGATAGTGCTGTCAATGGCCGGGGAGGGCTGGGTAATATCTATGTATGGGCCGGTGGAAATGGTTATGAAAATAAAGACAATTCAAATTACGATGGATATACGAATTCTCGCTATACGATCGCTGTGGCAGCTTCTGATGATTTGGGCAAACATCCCTATTACTCTGAAAAAGGGGCCAATATTTTGATAAATGCCCCGTCTTCTGAAGGAAATTGCGGCATTACCACTTGCGATCTTACCGGGCTAGATGGATACAATTCAGGGAACTACACCAGCCAATTCTCTGGCACCTCAGCTTCAGCACCATTGGTATCAGGCATAATTGCCCTCATGCTGGAAGCAAATCCAAATTTGTCCTGGCGGGATGTTCAGCATATTTTGATCAAAACCGCCGAGCAGAATGATCCAACCGATCCTGATTGGGAAATAAATGGAGCCGGCTATCATGTAAATCATATATATGGTTTTGGTAGAGTCGATGCTGAAAAGGCTATAACCACTTCCTTGTCATGGGAATCTGTTGGCCCTGAAGTTTCTATAGAGAAGTCTTCATGCCCGAACATTGCCATTCCTGACAGTAATATTATTGGGGTTTCTGATACGATGTTAATCGATAAAAATATAAAGATTGAATTCATTGAGGTTTATTTTAGCGCTGCTGATCATAGCAATTGGGGAGATCTGGAAATAGAGCTTATCTCACCCATGGGTACTAGCAGCATCCTAGCAGAAAAGCATGATTCTAATGGAACATCCACATATGACAATTGGAGGTTCGGCACAATCCGTCATTTTGGCGAGGATTCCAAAGGAAGCTGGAAACTCAATGTCAAGGATCTCGCATATATAGACAGAGGCACCTTCCAAAAATGGAGTTTAAAAATATTCGGCCATGCGGATCCTGATGATCCGCCCGAACCGCCGGAGATATTGTCCATATCTACCAATCCTTCGCCTCTTTGTGGTAATGTACCATTAGAGGTTAATTTCAATGTTGATGCTGTAGACCCGGATGGAAACATTGACTCTTATGTATTTTATTTTACTGATAATAATCAGATTATCACTGATTCAAAATTTCCGCAAACAAATTTTACTATAGAGCGTGAGAGTATCAAACCTATAGCCTTTGAGATTGGTGTTTGCATTAAGGACAACGATGGTCTAAAAGATTGTGACACAATACCAATTACATTAATCCCGCCAGGTTACCACATTGAAGCATCAGGAATTATTGGGATAGAAGGTGGTGCAATTGAGGTATTGGATCTTGCCAGCATCTTATACGGTTCAAAGGTTTCTTTTTCAAAAAATATATTAAACAAAGATGTTGTAATAACTATCTCAAGAGTCGAAGCCTGTCCGCCTTTTCCGGATCAGTATATTGGGATTGGAAATCCTATAGATTGTGGGCCTTCGATCTATTTACAATCTCCAGCAACAATAACAATGACATATGATGTAATTGAAGTGCAGGAAAAGGGAATTACAAATCCCCAGGATTTGTTAATATATTTCTTTGATATTTCAAAATCTGAATGGATACCTATAGAAAACAGCAAAGTTGATTTAGAAAATCAATCTATTTCTGCGAAAACCAAATACTCTACCCTTTTTAGAATAGGTTATGAGAAAAGTGAAAATCAGGGAATCCATAATAATAAAAATGAAACAATGGGAGGTGGTTGTTTTATGAAAAGTGTAAATCATTAAAGCTGATCTTCAACACGTTCTATCAAGTACATCTTCTCTATGAAAAGAATTAAAAAATATTTAAATAGAGTTTATTGACAGAGATGTGCCAGCGGGCGAACCGATGAAGATCTAGACAAATGACAACTTATGTATATCTGACAAAAGAATTCGCCATTATAATCATTAATGTGAGCGATACTGAAAATTTGTCTAGAGAAGAAATATGTCATTTACCTACCTCTTGACATAAAATGTTTTATTAGTTCAAATAAACTGTATTTAATATACTTTACTGCCATTTTGTTTATTTTTTGAATCTGTAAAGAATCAGCTTTATGAGTTAAGTCAATAAGCAAATTAATAAACTTTTTGTTAAATAACCTTACCTATTAAAATTGTTGACATGAATGTTTATTTTAAATCAACTACTGAGCACTGGATTTTTTGTCCAGTTCTCGCCTTTTACAGGAAAATAACCTTTTGATATTATTGACTACTTATTTTCAAAAAATGGCCAATTTTGGCATATTTTGGAAAAAAGTCACACCAAATTTACACCCAAAAATAAAAAAGGAGTTAACCTTGACCGGCTAACTCCTTGAATTATCTTGGGGTGGATGGCGGGACTTGAACCCGCGGCCACTGGAGCCACAATCCAGTGCTCTGTCCAGCTGAGCTACACCCACCAACTAACTTAAAATATTAATTGCTTTGCAGCTTTATTTCCAAGCAATAAGTTTTATATAAGTTTAACATGTTGATGGGCGTTATTATTGACTATTTCGTTATGAATGTCAATATGACCACCAGGGTTTTACCTCAACCTCGATCCTCATTATGGCATAGCCGCCCCTTATATCGTAAAACATAACCTCCACATGGTAGAAACCGGGGAAATTGCTCTGAAAGGTCCAGAAGAATCTTCCGTCTGCCGTCCGGCCCATGGATCCGATATTACAGGTTGTATATAGCTCATCCCCGTCAGGGTCCTGAATATTCATTTCAGTAATGATCAACTCTTCTCCTGCCCTCACGACCTCTGGGCGCTGCGGAGAAGCTGTTATGACAGGAGGATGATTCAGCCATGTCCCGGGGCTTACACAAATGATGGGCCTCTCGCCAAAGGCAACGGCCCCGTAAGGATCGGTACATGTAACTACAGTGTGAAGTGCCCCCTCAAATTTAGGAGTAAAGCTTGTCAGGCCGCTTTGAGGATCTATAATAGTGTCTATCCAGGGGCCATATTGATAGGTATTGTATCCATTGATGGTCATCCTGAATATCAGCTCGTCCTGATCCGTTCTTATTGTATTTCCCGGCAACATTGGGACATGAGAGGTTGCGGGTATCCCTCCCTGAAACTGAGCCATTGAAAAAATAAAGCAGTCCGGGTCCAGAAAGAATATAAGGCATTCATTCCTCTGCCCAACAATGAAATACCTTGCACAGATGTTTACCTGAGTCACAGGGGCGTAGTTTTCAACAGGATAATTTACCACACTTATTGGAATTGTGTTGATATCCGATATCAATCCATTGGTCACCTCCAGAGTAACAACAAGGTCCTCAAAATACTGGGGTGTATAATCCATGTAGGCAACCTGAGGCCATAATGCTACACCTGAATTCCACAATGCGGACTCCAAAACAAAACATTGGGCCGGCCCGTAGTGAAAATGCCCGTAAACCTCTATTGTAGGCACGGCCATATATTCGGTCAACAGGTAAGTCGGCATCCCGTCGTATGGGTTGATTGGAAGCGGCTGAACAAGAAGTGCCTGGATCGCATTTGCCCCATATCCTCCGATCGACATATTCCATTGCAGGGTCCCATGATTACGCAGCTCGGAATTCAGGTTTCCGCCTATCCTTAGATTTTGATCGGCAAAAACGGGCAGGCTGCTGTCGATAAAGAAATCATCTTTTATGTATATTTCAGCCACAGGATCAGGTATACCGTAATTCGGATCTCCGGGCATCCATCTGTTAATGTAATCAGGGTCATATTGGGTATGGTTCGGGTCTATGATATGATAGTTGGGATCCTGTTTTAATAGAT
Organism: bacterium; assembly: GCA_049472415.1. Taxonomy (GTDB): domain Bacteria; phylum SZUA-182; class SZUA-182; order DTGQ01; family JAFGSM01; genus JBLIRM01. The sequence goes on from JBLIRS010000150.1 coordinate 6,040, forward strand.
CATTAATCCAGACATCGCGTATCTTATTAGGATCCGTTATAAAATTAGTCGGATCGAGAAGAAAATCGGTAATATGCGGGATATTTCCCTGAGCTTCATAATCTCCCAGGAAGAGATACCGGTAGGATTCAAAGATCTGGGCATACAACGGACCGATCTCGAATAAGTGAGCGGGTTTCTTCGTAGTAAAATCCTGTGTCCTGAATATTATGTCATCCATACGGAACATCTGTCCTGTAACCAGTACTGCATTGGCCCTCGTAATATACCAATCAGGTTTGCTGCTAATGCCTTCATAGTCATCAACCGCAGTATTCACCAGGTCAACCAGATCAAGCCATATGGAATGCCAGGAGCCATCGAGAAAGCCCCTTCCGATATTTATTGTTACTTCCAGTGCCTTTGTAGCGGATGTATTCACAAAGCCGGTTACTTCAGAATAATAAAAATCCTTTGTGTATGCCCCTGCAGGAGGGTGAACCGGTCTTATTCTTACAGTAATGACAGCCTCTTCTGACAATGCGGCAGAACCCATTACATCTAATTCAAAGATATCCCAGGGCTCAATCCCGATAGGCGCCCTGAATTTAAAGCTCAGGACAGGATTCTGATCAAGGTCTATAAAATCCGCAATTGAATCCGCACCCGGAGCACGAGGCGTGAAAAGGTTGTAAACGATCCGGTGTTTTTCAAAGGGTGTACCCAGCAGAAAAATGGATGGTGGACGATACACATCCAGAACACGGCTTCCTTCCTGAAGGTCGAGCACGGTATTAAACAGTGATGCATAGCCCATTCCGAATCCATATACGGGATATGCAGGCTCCATCTGCATCCATCCGTGATTATATGGACTATCCCAATATTCGAAGTTATCGACAAGGATGTCCCCTTCAGCCGTGAAGGGATTCTGCCAGGCCGGCACCTGCAGGGGCTGGTTCTGAAAAGCTGGAAATTGAAGGACTTGTGCATGAACTGAAGTGTTTGGGAGGATTGTTATCAGAAATACAGCAAAAAATAAACAAAAAACAATAACCCCATAACCCTTTTTCATTCTTTTAGTCCCTTCTATATCCCCCCTTTGTTAACTATATGTATTATTGTAAGTTTTTTAATATGATCACCAGTTTAATATGACCACCAGGGTTCAACAACAACCGTCAGCCGTCTGATTACATATCCGCCCCTTATGTCATAAAAGATTATCTCTACATTATAGGTGCCGGGGAAATTGGTCTGGAATGACCACATAAATCCCCCATCTGCTGTTCTGCCAACGGTACCGAGGTTTGCGGCCGCGAACATCTCATCGCCATCGGGATCCATGACCTTCAGATCCGGGTAGTTAATAATGATCTCTTCACCTGCCCTGGCAATGAGAGGTCGGGTCGGATCGCCAAAATTGATGGGAGGATGATTCAGCCATGACCCGTGATTGAAGGTATAATAGATAAAGTCGCCGAATGCAGAAGCACCGCGATCATCGGTACAGGTAACTATGGCATCGAATGCCCCCTCAAATCGTGGTGTAATGGTTATTAAGCCGTTATTGGGATTCATCAGCGACTGTATCCATGGCCCATACTGATAAGAAGCAAGGCCATTCAGGGTCATTCTATATGTCAGATGTTCCATGTCCGTTCTTATCTGATTGCCCGGCAACATGGGAAGATGAGTTGTCGAGGGTATCCTGCCCTCAAGATGGGCAATAGAGAAGATAAAGCAATCGGGGTCTAAAAATCTCAAACAATATTCATCTGTTTCTCCCACATAGGTGATCCGGTTTGTGGTATGCAACAAAACAACCGGAGGATAGTTTTCTACAGGGTAATTTACGACAGAGATGGGAAAGGTCCGCGTGTCCGAGTTATGTCCGTTAGTAACCTGGATGGTTACGATCAGGTCTTCAAAATACTGGGGCTCATAATCCATATAAATGATATTCGGCCACAACTCCATGCCGACGTTCCAAAGTGCGGACTCCAGGGTAAAAACCAGTTGTGGCCCGAAATGCTGCTTT
>JBLIRS010000151.1:0-8022 GCA_049472415.1 bacterium
ATTGCCAGGCAATGTTGAACAATATTGAGAAGTTATGATAAACTCGGAAAAAGGTCATTAAAACAGCAAAAATGAAATTTTTAAATCAGAATAAGAAAAACCAGGGATTGAGCAGGTGTTGAGACCATTTTTCTTCGGCACTGAGGAAAGGCCGTTATTGGGTATTTGCCGTATGGCAGGCCAGCCCCGCAACCATGGTGTGGTGTTATGTTACCCACACGCACATGAATATATACGCTGTCACCGGGCTTTTAGAGAAATAGCCAGACGTCTGGTAAGAGCAGGATACCATGTTCTGACCTTCGACTATTACGGCTGTGGTGATTCGGGAGGAAAATATGAAGATGGCCGGATTAGCGGTTGGTGTCACGACATCTCATCGGCAGTGGATGTGATAAAAAAAGAATGCCATATCGATCGCGTCTGCCTGTTGGGGCTCCGTTTAGGCGCAAGCCTTGCCACAATGACCGCGGCAGAACGGGATGACATCCATGCCATGGTTTTATGGGACCCCGTTGTCAGAGGGAAGGACCTCGTAGAAGAGATGCTGTGCCTGCCCAGCACTTTCCCTAGAGGAAAAAATCCCCCTTACAGATACGATGAAGACAAATTCGATGTTATTGGCTATCCCCTAACCCTTGAGATGATAAAAGACCTGGAGCGACTCGACCTTTTGAATTTAAATTGCCTATCAGGGAATAAGGTGTTGATTGTGGAGACCGGTGAAGAAACGGACAGCGGAAATCTTCGCAAATTTTCTGGTGAAAAGGATGATAGTATTAATTTCCGGCATATCCCTGAGGCCAGCATCTGGTTGAAGGAGCCCTATGAAGCAATAGTACCTCAAAAGACACTACAGTCAATAGTTGCCTGGATTTCTGAGGTGTGCACGTGAATGAACGAGCCGTGCTTTTCGGCAAATCGAAATCCCTTGTCGGGATAATAACCGAGACGCCAGCAGACGCAAAAATAAACGGAAAACCAGCTATCATCCTGCTTAACGCGGGTTTTATTCACAGAGTAGGGCCCAATCGCCTTTACGTTAATCTTGCCCGGTGTCTTGCTAACCATGGATTTCTTTCAGTTCGCTTTGATCATTCAGGAATCGGTGACAGCCTTCCCCGGACCGATTCAACAAATTATGCTGAAAGCTATAATAGCGAAGTCCAGGAAGTAATGGATTGGCTCGCCAAGACCTATAATGTCGATCGTTTCTGCCTGATTGGTCTGTGCAGCGGTGCCAGGACGTCCTTTAGCGTAGCCTGTTGTGATTCCCGTGTTGTTGGCGCAGTGTTTCTTAACCCAAGAGGACTTGCCGGCAGCATTGACTGGATTATGTACGTGGAAAACCGGTGGCAGATCAGGGAATTGTTAACAAAGTTTTTCACTCCGAGAGGCTTCTGGAAGACCTTTACAGGCAAGGCCCCATATTTACGTGCGATCAAGGTTGTCCGTAATCAGTTTAAAAATCTGTTTAAGCGGCACAAAGATGTGGCAAGTGAGGGTTCGGAGATTTCCCAAAGCCTTAACTCCCTGATAGAGAGAAAATTCCGGCTGCTCTGGATAAGCTCCGAATGGGATGCCAGTCAGGAGTACTTTAAGCTCATAACGGACGGCGATAGCAAGAATTTGAGATCCCATGAGCTGATAAGCTTTTCCATTATTACTGATACCAATCATACCTTCGATACACTTCAGGCCCAGGAGCAGGTACTCAGTATTATCGAGGCATGGGCGGTAAGAGGTTGGTCTGAAACGCCTGTGGCCCAAACAGATTTTATGAGATGTAAAGAAGGGATTTAACTCTTCAATCATACATTTGTCTTAAATGGCTTAAGGATTTTCAGTAAAAAATGTCTATAGAAAACTTTATTAAAAAAATTAGCATCTTACCATTGATATTTTCCCTTTTAATCATTGGTTCTTTCTCTTATGCGAACGATGTTAACATCATATCCAATGGGGGATTTGAGGAGATCGAGGATGGACGGCCCCTGGGATGGGAAAGGCTCTGGACGAATGAGCCGGATTCCGGAAAGCTAACCATTGACAAAGAGGTCTATCATGGCGGAAGCTATTCTGCCCGTATCGAGAATCGGGGAACAAAGGACTGGTGTCTCAATTACGGGGAAATGATAGGGGTCAAGCCCGGCGATGTCTTTACATTGAAGGCCTGGGTGAAGATAGAGGGAGAGGGCTCTGTAAAAATCTGTGTTATCACTTATGACAATAGTGAAAATGTTCTGAAATGGGATTTCGGAGATAATGAATTTGAGGAATTTGGCGATTGGTATCTTATAAGCTCCAAATTTGCTATCCCGCGCAATGTTACCTGGATACGCCCCCGCATACTCGGGATGAAACCTGCCAATATATGGGCGGATGATTTTTCATTAACCAAGGGAACCAACATCCTGCAATCAGAGCCTAACGACATCCCGAAACAACTCACCATATCCAATGATATGATTTCGGTCACGCTTGACACAACCGAGGTATCCCTGTCGGTCCTGGATAAAGGCACAGGGCAGTCCTGGCGCCAGCAATCCCTTGATGAGGCCTTATTATTAAATGCCAAAATACAGGAGGACATTGAATTTACATGGTTAGATGTACTATCTGTCCTGGAATTTAAAACGGTTATAAAATTGCCCGGCAATGAGCCGGAGTTTTCCCTCTCGGTTATAGCAGAAGATAAGATGGAGATGACAAAGGCATTACAGTTCCCATATCCGTTCGTAAGCGCCCCGGGGACCTATCTCGTTTTACCTGTCAATGAAGGCGTTTCCTATCCGGTTGAAGATGAAACCATAGAACCCATGGACCTCATTACGTTTGGCGGTCATGGCAGCTGCATGCCCTTCTGGGGAGTAACGAATGGCGAGCAGGGGTATACGGCTGTCATGGAGACACCCGATGACGCAACGATCCGAATGGACCGGATCAATGGTAAATTATGTGTCAGGCCGGGATGGTTGCCTCAAAAGAGGCATTTTGGATATGATCGCCAAATCCATTATGTTTTTTTCCATCAGGGAGGCCACGTAGCCATAGCAAAAAGATACAGAAAATTTGCCATGGAAAAGGGGCTTTTTAAGACATTGGACCAGAAGCGCAAGGAAAATACAAATGTGGATCTGCTCATCGGAGCTGTGGATATCTGGTTTTGGGGCAAAAATCCTCTTCCTATTATTCAGGAAATGAAGTCCCTTGGGATTGAGCGGATTTTATGGAGTAATGGTGGTTCTGCAGAAGAAATAGAAGCCATGAATAAAATGGGCGGCATATTGACCAGTCGCTATGACATTTACCAGGACCTTATGGATCCGGAGATCATCAAAAAAGGCCTGGTCGAACCAAATCCTGACTGGACTCAGGAAGGTTGGCCTGAAGATCTTATGCTCGACCAAAAACAAGACAGGAGAAAGGGTTGGTATGTCAAGGTTAAAGATGGCACATGTTATTATTCCTGCGGCGTATTGTGTGACAAGCAGGCCTTAAAGTACGCCCGCAAACGTGTCACCGGCGATCTGAAGACACACCCTTATCGAGGTCGTTTTATAGATACGACAACGGCTTCACCATGGCGAGAATGTTATAACCCTGCTCATCCCATGACCCGAAGTGAGAGCCGCCACTGGAAAATGGAGCTGCTTCGTTATATGTCCGAGTATAAGGGCTTGATAACAGGGAGCGAGACCGGACATGAAGCCGCTGTTCCATATGTTCATTACTTCGAAGGCATGCTAAGCCTCTGGCCTTACCGGCTGCCCGGCGCCGGTAGGAATATGCAGCAAATTGTCGAAGAAGTACCCGAAAAACTGGAAAAGTTCCAGTTAGGCCATAAATACAGGTTGCCCCTCTGGGAGCTTGTTTACCATGACTGCGTCGTCTCATACTGGTATTGGGGAGATTACAACAATAAATTGCCCGCCCTGTGGGACAAACGGGACCTTTTTAACATCCTTTACGGCACACCACCGATGTTTATGTTTACCAGTGAGATATGGGAAAACAACAAGGCCCGTTTTGTGAAAAGTTATCAGGATGTATGCCCTGTGGCAAGAGCCACCGGGTATTCGGAGATGACCGATCATCGCTTCCTTTTACCTGACAGGAGCGTGCAGCAAACCGCCTTTTCAAACGGTATAAAAGTCATAGTAAATTTCGGAGACAAACTCTACACCCTTGCTGATGGTAAAATAGTTAATCCCATGGGATTTCTGGTTATAAAAGATAAATAAAAAAGATCTTATACACTTAACACTTTAGGCACTTGACACTTTGACACTTTAGGCACTTTCTTTATAACTTTAGGCACTTGACACCTTAGGCACTTTAGGCATTTTCTTTTTTATAACTTTAGGCACTTTCTTCTAGTAAGCATTCCTATTTATAAATCCATTTAAAATAGTTAAAAAAATGATTCTTAAATCAAACCAAAGCGACCATCGTTCAATGTAATACAGGTCGTATTCGATTCGTTTTCTGAGATCCGTATCACCCCTGAAGCCGTTTACCTGTGCCCAGCCTGTGATTCCCGCCTTTACCAGATGCTTTTGCATATAGCCGTCTATTTCGTTCTTGAATTTCTCAACAAACATCGGCCGTTCAGGACGGGGACCTACAACGGACATCTTCCCCAGCAAGACATTGAAAAATTGTGGCAGCTCATCAAGGCTCGTACGGCGCAGAAATGCCCCTAATCTTGTGTTCGGTTTATTTTTTGCGCCCCATGTGATACCATCCTTTTCCGTATCAACAGGCATGGTTCGAAATTTATACATTTGAAAAGTCTCTCCGTTCCACCCTACTCGTTCTTGTTGATAAAGGATGGGTCCGGGTGATGACAGCTTAACCAATAAAGCAATAAGGAGCATAATGGGACTTATAATAACAAGAATAAACAATGAAAGGATTTTATCCTCAGTCCATTTTAAAATAAAATTAATACCCTTCATTGGTGTTTCGGATATATTAATAAAAGATATACCCGAAATCTCCGTAACTGAATGATTTATCAACTGCAAGTCATATATATCAGGAATAAGCCTTATATTAACAGGAAAATTTTGCAGCATACGTAATATCTCATGAAGTCGATTTTCAGCGCTCAACGGTAAGGCGATCCAGATTTCATCGGGATTCAGTTCCTTTATGAATTCCCCGATTTCCGATATTGCGCCGTTAACCTTTTTCCCTGCTATATACCTCCCCTGTTTTTCAGGGTCATCATCAAGCAGTACCCTTATATTAAAGCCTGTCCCGGGATTATTCGAGATACTTTCAATAACATGCCGTCCGAGATTCCCTGCCCCTAATAAAATAATATGCCTTAGGTTCAATCCCCTGGAACGGATATACGCCATAGCCCTGAGCACAAAACTTCGAACAAAAATAAGGGATATCCATGAGATAACGGTCCAGCTTAAAAACCATTCCCTGGATATAAAGACTTCTGTCTTTGTTAAATACGCTATAGAAAACATGGTCAAGACGACAAAAAGCCAGGCCCCTGTAATAGCCCGCTTTATTGAAAATCCTTCCTGTCCGCGCCATGATTGATAGAGTTTGAACAGGGGGAAAATGGCAATTGTGAGGAGCAGGCAAATTACTATGGCGATTTGATATTCGTAAGCAATCTTCCAGGAATAAAATTCCAGCCAATATACAATAAGGGCGATCAATGTAATCATCAATAGATCCACAACACGGATGAATATATTGATTATACTTGCGTATTCTTTTAACAGCCCGTTTTTCCACATATTAAAAATACCCTTCCGGTTATAAACATATAAATTAATTAAAGATCGTACAACCTTTCAAGATCGTTTTTAAGACGGCTGATTGTGAAACGATTCCTGGCAATATAACTGGCAGTTTGACCATGCCTCTTGATAAGCTCTCTGTCTTCCCTGTATTTTTCTATACAATGAATCATTTCATCGATGGTGCCCGCAACAAACCCGTTCTCACCGTGACTCACCACATCCCGGTTTCCCACGACACCGGTAACAATTGCGGGAAGACCGCTAGCCATTGCCTCCATGACTGATAGAGGCATTCCCTCCCAGCGGGATGTCTGAACATAAACGTCAAGCGTGTTAAGATAACTGGGGACCTCTTCGCGTTTCACCCATCCGGTAACGAAAACGTTTTCACCTTCAAGCCGCTCTTTAAGGCCTTTATCACCATCCCCGATCCATGTAAATCGAACATTTCTTTTTTTCAACCTGTTTGCAAGCTCAGCAAACATTAATGGATTCTTCTGCTCGCACAACCGTCCGGATGTTCCTATCCTCAAAGCAGTTTCTTTATACATGCCGTATTCCTTGCATTCGAACATTTCCGAATCAATAGCGTTTTCAATTACAACTACATTTTTCGTCCTTAATTGTTTACGGGCCACATCTCCTTCGCTTTTTGAACATGCCACTATGGTTCCTCCAAAACAAGCGGCCAGCCTCTCCAAAGATTGATAAAAAAACTTTTTGACCGGCCTGATCTCGTCATTAAGAAAATAGAAGCCATGAGGAGTATAAAAAACCGCAGGTTTTGATACTCTATTAAAATTAAATAACAGGGTCGCGCGTCCTATGAAACCCGCTTTTGAGGAATGCAAATGCATGACATCCGGCTGAATAAAATTTATGATTTTCCGGATCGCAATCAAGCCTCTTGCATCCTTGATTATATTTACATTACGAGTCAGGTCCAAGGGAAAAAAATGTGTATTTTCTGGAAAACACTCTTTAAAATCATCAGGGGTATCATCTCTTTTGGAATAAGCAATATATGTCTCTACTGAACAGTTCCCCAATGCATTAATATATGTCCGGAGCTGATTAAAAACCCCACCCCCAAAACTTTCCACTACATGTAGTATTTTTTTCATATAGTTATAAAGATTCCAGAGATAAAGGCAGGGCCGCAATGGCAGCCCCGCGATGTATTTTTTTATGATTTAAGCCGAGATACTAATCTTTCTTTTGATTCCAGCAAAACCTAAAAGCCCAGCAGCTAAAAGCAGGAATGTACAGGGCTCAGGCGTAGCAGCAGAAGAGAACGTGATTTCATCAAAGGCAAAATATCCGCCGCCATTATGAATTATGATCTTTTGCGCGGGAAGGCCGGTCAATCCAATATCCATTGAATACCAATCACCAACCGGTATATATTTAGAGGTAAATCCCAAAAGGTTATCACTATTGTCATAGGCCTCCAGATACAGCGTCCTATTGGATGATGTAACAAGCATAGAAAAAGAACTAATGACATCATCGAAGATAAATATGGATTGGCTGTAAGATCCGCCGTAAGCAATATGATCCCCCGGATGTTTGATTGGCGCGTATGCTTCATTCCATTCATCCAGCTCAACGGTCTGCTGAAATATAATACCTAATGGAGAATATTGATTTGTGACAGCGACATTTCCGGATATATCATCGAATCCGATTATTGCTGCATTTGCTATATTGGCAACTCCAAAAAACAATGCAACGATCAATGAAAATGCTAAAAACTTTTTCATTTTGCGACCCCTCTTTTTTGGATTGATTGTTAAATACACCATTAAAAAAAAATTATGCCGCAATTTAGGACTCTCAAAGTAGCATTAATTATGCCTGCAACAGATATTGAGTTTTAACTCATAATTTCAAAGAACTAAGAAGAATAAAAATTATGAAGCAAAGATATTTTTCATATACTATATACATAATGTATAATTTTTATGACAATTATAACTATGTAAATCGGGCAAAAATATTGACTTAATATAAAAGCTACGGAGGCAACTCCCCGAGAAAAAGGCTAAACTGTCTGTGACAAACAGTATGTTTTAAGGATATGCTCAGGTAAACCGGGGCTTTATTAGAAGAGATGACTACAGAACTCTCTGAAGCATCCTTGAGTATCAAAATTCAATGCCTACCTGCTTTCGTTATACTCATATATTTATCATATAATAAACCAAAAAATTGATTTTAATATACGAATTATATTATTAAATTAATT
>JBLIRS010000152.1:0-8018 GCA_049472415.1 bacterium
GTCAACGCGGCCGGCAGCGGCGCGCTGGGCAACAGCAAGAGTGGCGTCTACCTGGACGATGCCACCGCCGTCAGCGTGGGCGGCACCCAGCCGGCCCAACAAAATATCATCGCCTTCAATGGACCTTTCGGCGATATTGAGTTTGTCCAGCAAGATATCGATTCAGAATTAGATACTTTTTTAGATTTGAGCACAATGACTCTTGATTACAACGATATTTATGACAGTATTTATCATACATGGCTGGATCAAAATCAGAACGTGAAAGCAAAACTTCCTGTCTTATCTTTGGATACCTTGGGGGTGGGGAATTTTTTTTCAGATCCTTATTTTATAGATCCAAATCTAGAGGATTACCGCCTTTTATCATTTTCCCCCTGTATTGACCAGGGAGATCCAAACGTCGATTGTTCCCTTGAGCCGGAGCCAAATGGCGGGAGAAGCAATCTGGGTTTTTACGGCAATACTTCCCAGGCTACAACAAGTATCGATTTTGACGGAGATGGCCCCAAGGATTTTCAAGAGGGTGTTGAAGATATGGATGGTGACGGATTGCCTGACTGGCAGGACCCGGACGCCACTATCATCCCTTTGCCATGGGGAAGGCAGAAGATAGGTCTTGTCGTTGAAGATTCAAGCGAGGATTCGAACAGTCAAAATATCGGCTTCAGGAAGGCCCAATCATTTGTTCTTTCCGATCTGGATGTCGATCCACCCTGTGGATTCATTCCCTTTGGAGCAATTCAATTTGATGTGATAAATCTAAAAAATGGAAGCCCAATTGATATCAAAATGCTTCTTCCTGAAAATTATGGGGCATTAAGCGTCAGTCAATATTTAGCCCTTTCTCCAAATGAAACATGGTCATCTGTTCCCTTTGAGGCCGATCCTGACAAAAATGTAATTTTCTTTACTTTAAGAGACGGCGCCCCGGAGGACATGGATGGTGAGACCAATGGCGTCATTGAACACCTCTCCCTGATCCTTATCCCCCGGTCAGAAGAATGGGATCCACATGAGAGCTGTTTTATCTCCCTAATGAGCGCCTCCAATCCTAAACAGAAAACATCTTATTTATCATCTTTATCATTATTCAAAAAGAAAATTCGGGTAAATAGTGAGTTTGCATTATTTATTTTTTTATCCTCGGTCTTTTTCCCGGTTTTTGTTGCTGTTTATTTAAAAAATCATGCGATCAAAAAAATTACTTCCGATCAAATTAAAGGCGTTTTTAAAAGGAGACATTTTTCTGTATTCCCTTTTATTTTTATCTTACTTTTTTGTGCTTTTGTTACATCTCATCCTGTCCACGCCGAGGATCTAGTGGATATGCAGATGAACGCCTCACCCAATCCTGTGGGGTCCGGAGCCAGGGCCCTGGGAATAGGCGGGGCATTTATTGCGGTCGGCGATGATGCAACTGCGGCATCGTGGAACCCTGCTGCATTACTCAAGCTTAAAAGGCCGGAAATGTCCGTTGCCGGATCATTCTTTTCAGGCAAGAGGCATTACGACACCTCTCCGATCGAGGGTCAGATTACGGATATCACTGATGACGCAATACATCTCAACTACTTTAGCCTTGTTTATCCCTTTTTTTTCTTAAGACGAAATATGGTGGTCTCCTTAAATTATCAACACCTCTATGAATTCTCTCTTGATACGGACAATAGATGGCTGGATTCTTCAATAAACATGTTAAAAACCTCGTTAAAAAAACAGAAGGGTTCGTTAAATACCCTTTCTCCTGCGATCGCTTTCCAGTTGATTCCCTCTCTTTATATAGGATTGACTGCTAATTTCTGGCTCGAAGACGAGCTTAACAACCAGTGGGAAAATTTAAATATTATTAAAGGAGAGGGCATTGAAGGGGGAGAAAGAATCGAGACCTATGCCAAGTTATACGAACAATATAAATTTTCCGGTTTTAATACCCATATAGGATTTTTGTGGCGCTCAAATAGATGGTTCAGCCTTGGAGGGGTAGTGAAGACCCCTTTTAAGGCAAATATTAAAAGAAAATGGGAATTCACTAAGACAGAAGAGTATCCCAACGCCCCTCAAAGGAACTATTATTACGCGGATTCCGATTGTGAAGACCTTACGCTTAAAATGCCTGTTTCCTATGGTCTTGGGATATCCGTTCATTTCTCCGACAGCTATCTCATGAGCCTGGATATTTATAAGACACATTGGAAGGATTATCTTATTTGCTTTCCTTCAGGGAAAAAATACAGCCCTATTAACAACGAACAAGAGGATGAATCCAATATCAAAGACACCATTCAGGTGCGATTAGGGGCTGAGTATCTTTTGCTAACTCAAAACAAAATTATCCCTTTCCGCTTTGGTCTCTTTTATGACCCCGAGCCCGCGAGCGGAAGGGTGGATCATTTCTACGGCGCAAGCCTTGGAACAGGGCTTCAATTAACAAAATGTGCCTTTGATATGGGATATCAATACAGGTTCGGGAAAAAGGAAGAAGCAGAATTTATCGACAACAGAGAAATATCGGCAAAAATAAGTCAACATTATATTTATGCATCTCTCATACTCTACTTTTAATTGTAACAATCAATAATAAAGATGTAGCTGTCTATTTTTGTTTTTTTAAATCATTTCTCTTTGTCATTATCTTTGGATCTCTTTATCTTTATGTTGCTCATGAGAATACAAATGTTTGATAATGCCAATAAGATGATGAAACAACTGAATCTTTGTATAAATGCGTGCATGATTAATCCCTCCCATTATAAACTAATAGCATAGATTTTTCAGGTTCTTTTTTATATATTAATTGACAATCCAAAAAGGTTTTTTTTCATTCCCGCAAATTGAATGTCTTCCGGAAACATATTTTTATTAGATAATTTATGCAAAATTTGCTAAGATTAATTTTTAATATAATAAATGCTGATTGATAATCAGCTATATGGAAATTAAAGGTCTTGGCGGCAAAAAACTTGAGGATTTCGTGAAAGATTTTTCAGATTTTGGATACCTTATAGAGCAACTTATCTCCGGAAATAATGAGGCATGGACTTTTTTTCTAAAACAATATGGCCGTTTAATATACTATTGCATAAAAAAAATCTTGAAAAAGGGCGCTCATCAGGAGGACCTGGAAGAATGTTTTCAGGAGATCATTAGTGTCTTCCTGGAAGATAACTGCCGGAGGCTGAAAGAGGTCCGCACAACGGATGAAAAGACTTTCCGTAGCTGGCTTGGTATGGTTTCTCACAGGCGTGCAATCAATTTCAGTAACCGTAAGAACAGAATACATTTTGTCTCCGAAGAGGTTTTGAAATGGATCCCTGACAAATCCATAAATCCGGATAAGGAAGCATTTCTACGTCAAATTAAGGGATTTTTTGATGAGAACTTAGATGATAGAGAAAAATTGGTGACATCTTATATATTAGATGGACTTAGCTTAAAAAAAATCGCTGCAAACATGGACTTATCTATCTCCACAGTACATAATATTAAGAAAAAGGCTATAAAAAAAATAAAGAAATTTATTCAAGAATCTGGAACAATTAAAAAAAAATGAACTTTGCATGTCTATTATATTAAGGCATGGGAAAATACTACGCTAATCTCTATTTCACGTTATACTACAGGATGATGGAGAATGAACGATAAAAATAGTAAACCGGACAGAAGCGAATGTCCTGATGAGATTCTCATTAACCGCTATGTGCTTCATCAATGTTCTTCAAAGGAACGTAAGGAAATAGAAGCACATTTAATCGAATGTTCCTTGTGCCGTTATGAGGTTGTTTCACTTACAGATTCTCAGCCGGAGATCCAGGATGATAAGAAATGGGGCGACCTTCCGGAGCGGGTCTTCGAAAAAGGTCTGGAATTAATCAAAAAAATGCAAGGATCTCAGAAAGCCCCATTAGAGATCTGCCTAAAGTTCATACAAAACAAATGGAATATTATTCGACATACGGGTATTCTTATTCCTCAACCCACTCTGGCTCTTAGAAGGGAAACTTCTTTACAAACCGATCAGGTCTCAACACTTATTAAAGAATTTAATGGATATCGGGTAGAGGCTGATATAAAAGGAAATAAAGAAGGGACCCTGGATCTGAAGATCCGGGTCAAAAAGTCAACAGAGGAGAATCTTTTATCAAAGGTTGATTTCAGCCTTAGAGACCAGAAAAGGCAAAGGATTCTAGCGGAATCAACCCGTGACGGGATGATCTGTTTTGAAGGGATTTTACCGGGCGATTATTTTATTAATATCAAACAGTCAGGGCAGATCATCGGCGAGATTTCCATCCATCTGGAGATATAATCTTCGACACATACGAAAAAAGTCAATATTACTAATTATCCATATCTTATATAACTTTTTCAAATAGTTACTTAAAAAATTCAAAAATTTCTGAAAAAAATTTCCTCATACTTGTCTATTAGGTCGGAATTCAATCCTCATAAAATTTCAATCCTTAATCTCTTATCAAGAAAGGGGGAATACTTTAAAAAAATTGATATTCATAAGGTATTAAGACAATGCAATGTGGTTAGAAAGGAGTAAGAGATGAAAAAACATTTGTTTTTTGTTTTATGTTTGATTTTTGGATTAATTATTTCACTTGTGGCCATACCCTCTTATGTTCCATTCGCGAGGGCAGTTGAGATTTGTGTAGACATTAGCGGAAATGCCCCCCCTGACATAACTTGCTATGAGAGCATTCAATCAGCAATCAATGACGCCGATTCCGGTGATGAAATAATTGTATATCCCGGGACCTATAAAGAATGTATCAATTTTTTGGGAAAGGCAATTACTGTAAGGAGTAAAGACCCGGATGATTCATCTATAGTGAATCAGACGATTATTGACGGAAGCCAAAGCAGTAGTGTTGTAACCTTTAATCATGGTGAAATGAGCAATAGTATTTTAAATGGACTTACAATACGCAATGGAAAGGCTATTAGAGGCGGCGGCATCTTTTGTGAATCTTCCTCACCAAGTATTATCAAATGTACAATCAAAGATAACAGGGATGTCACAAATGGCGGAGGGATTTGCTGCTACGACAATTCCTTGCCAATAATTGAAGACTGTTTGTTGAGCAATAACAATGCCCGTGATTATGGCGGAGGAATTTTTTGTGATATCAACTCTTCATCAAAAATTATTTCCTGTGAAATTACAGGTAATTCAGCCAGCTCCGGCGGAGGAATAGCCTCTTTCACAAAATCATCACCTATCATTGAAAAATGTTTTATCGAAAACAATTCATGTTCTTCCTATGGCGCAGGCATTTACTGCTCCAATGCATCACCTTCTATCAAGGGTTCTTTCATCAGCATTAATAAGAGTTCCTCAAACGGCGGCGGGATTTACTGTGTTTCATTATCCTCACCCTATTGTGAAAACACTATCATAAGTGCCAATTCAGCAAAGTTCTCCGCCGGTGGCATTTATTGTCTCAATTCTACTATAAGCCTTACAAACTGTACTGTGAGTGCGAATTCAGCTTCCACCTCAGGTGGGATTTTTTCTCCTGATGGCTCATCCATTTCCATTAAAAATAGCATTATCTGGAACAATTCACCGGATGAGATGTCCGGCTGTAACCCTGTTGCCAGTTATTCCGACATAAAGACTGAAGAGGGAACAGTCTTCCCAGGGGCAGGCAATATCAATAAAGACCCCTTATTTTTGTATCCTGAAAAAGAAAACTACTATCTTCAGCCCAATTCCCCTTGTATCGATACCGGAACGAACGAGGGATCTCCTGAAAGAGACATAGCTAATAAAACAAGGCCTCAGGATGGAAATGATGATGGTATATCCTTATGTGATATGGGGGCCTACGAATTTTTTGTGCCACAAATACATTATGTGGACCCCAACGGAAGCATTCAGGAAAAAATCAATAACGCTTATCATTTTGATGTGATAATTGTCCCTATGGGTATTTACAATGAAAATATCAATTTTTTGGATAAGGCAATTACATTGACCAGTGAAAATCCTAACAACCTGGATATAGTCAACGCAACAGTTATAGACGGAGGGAAAGCAGGAAATGTGATTACTTTTAATCAGGAACAAGGGAAATACTCTATTTTAAAGGGAGTTAGTATTCAAAATGGGAATGGCCTTGGAATCTATTGCTATAATAGCGCCTCACCGAATATCCTGAATTGTAACATTCATAATAACAATTCCCATGGGATTTATTGTTACAATAAATCTTCACCAAACATTATGAATTGTAATATTCATAATAATAACAACCTTGGGATTTATTGCTACTCCGGCTCATCACCGAACATCCTGAATTGCAGTATCTATAAGAACTATTCCCATGCAATCTATTGCAACTATAACTGTTCGCCAAAGATTTTAAACTGCATGATTGATAATAATCGGTGTGGGATTTATTGCCACTCCGGGTGCGCACCAAGCATTCAAGATTCGATCATTACCAATAATTCTGAAAGCGGGATTGCGTGTTTGAACTCCTCTTCACCATACATAATAAATTGTAATATCAGTTTGAACTCAGCTACTAATGGAGGCGGGATTTATTGCTATCGTTCCTCACCAAATATAATCAATTCAACCATTAGAGGAAATACGGCATCCAATGCAGGCGGGGGTATTTTTTGTGACAACAATTCATCGCCAGGTATTGAAAACTGCATTTTAACATGGAATCTGGCTATTACCGGCGGCGGGATTTATTGTTACAACAAATCCTCCCCGGAGATCGTTCATTGTACCATTAATGAAAATGTGGCCAATACATGGGGGGGGATTTCCTGTTCCAAAGACTCTTACCCTACCGTCAAAAACTGCATACTCTGGAACAATTCGCCTTTATCAGAACAAATATATACAGATGCCAACAGCCCTGCCGTTACTTACTCTGATATCCAGGCGCCGGAAGGCTTATACCCGGGAACAGGCAATATTAATGAAGATCCCCTTTTTATTAATCCGGGCAAATGGAACCTGAGACTACAATACAATTCCCCCTGTATTGACACGGGTGATCCTAATGATTTACTGACTGAAGATATTGAAGGTATTCTAAGGCCCGAGGATGGAGATTGCGATGGCAACAGCATTTGCGATATGGGGGCATATGAGTTTTGGCGGAAGATCTGTTACAGGGATAGCGACGAAGACGGATTCGGCGATACCAGTGAAACGGAAGAGGCTTTCGATTGTGAATGCCCATACGGGTATGTGGAGAATAATCTGGACTGCGATGATATGGATCCCAACATAAATCCGGATTCGGTTGAAATTCCAGGGAATGATATTGATGAAAACTGTGATGGTATTATAGCTGTGATATTTGACCCTAATTATAAACCTATTGAATTATATGTTGATTCTAATGCACCCTTTGGAGGCGCTGAGTATAAAACAATCCAGTCTGCAATTGACGCGGCAAAGACAGGTGATGTAATTATTGTAAGCCCAGGAACCTATGAAGAAAATATAACCATTTCAGGCAAGGTGGTTACCCTGCAAAGCATAGATCCCAATGATCCTAATGTGATTGCAGCAACCGTCATTGACGGAGGGCAGACAGGAAGTGCTGTTAGCTTTAAATACGATGATATCTATTATGATTCTAACGATCTCACAATGGAAACAAAAAATCTCTTAAGCGGATTTACCATTCGAAACGGCAAGGCCCAATATGGGGGGGGCATATATTGCGAATCTTCCTCGCCAATCATCAAAAATTGCATTATAACCGATAACTCATCTTTCCCATATGGCGGGGGCGGAATCTATTGTGATAACTCCTCAGCCAGTATTAAAGACTGCACTATACGAAAAAATGATGCACCCTATGGCGGAGGTGTCTGTCTAAACAATTGCTCCTCAGGGATTGAATATTGTACTATTGAGGAAAATTCTGGTTTTATAAAAGGTGGAGGGATCTTTTGTATTACCTCTTCGGCAAGTATAAAAAATTGCCTTATTACAGAGAATTCAGCCCATTTCGGCGCAGGGATTTATTCTG
>JBLIRS010000153.1:0-8015 GCA_049472415.1 bacterium
TGAGTATGGTAATGTAGGAACAAAATTCGCTTATATTACCAGGGAAGGATTTGGTTGGATGAACGCTAGTTACCAGGTAGGATTAAACCTTCTGCCCACTGACTTGCAAAGAAAACTGGAACAGCTTATCCCACCGGAATGGACCTTTGGGCAATAAATTATCAAAATTCTTATAACAAATAAGATCCGATATAAAAGTAAATTTATATGGTCGATCCATTTAAAAACAAGAATAAACCTTCAGTATCAAGAATGGAATAAATTGAAATACTTAATGAAAAAAACATGGCTAATTGTATTCTTTTCTGTCCTTTTCATTTTCAATGTAATTTTTAGCGCATCATTTGCAGAACAGCCCATTCCTAAAATTATTGGAAGAATTAATGATTTTGCCGATATGCTTACCTCATCCGAGGAAATTGAATTGGAAAGATTACTGGAAGATAATGAGAGGACAACATCCAATCAAAATGACTTATGGTATAGGCCTATTATTTGGAAGTTTTTTCTTAGTGGGTCATCTCTATGTTGACAATTTCTGGTCTGACTTAAAGGAAGTGTTTCAAAATAGTAGTTCAGGCGGAAGTGGGGGAAACTCTGGTGGAGGTGGTTTTTCCGGCAGGGGAGGAGGCTTTGGCGGAGGCGGAGCTAGTGGTGGCTGGTAGCTGATATAGTAAGCAAAAGGATACCTTAGGGACTGTTACAGATGGTGGGAGATACCGGGTGGCAGCTCTCCCACGGGGAAAAAAGCCGCCTTTACATGGCAAGGGCCCTTCTTCAAAAGGCGGACCTTATCATCCTGGATGAGACCTTTGCCGCCCTGGCCCCCCAGACCCTCGAACAATGCCTGCAATGCGTGCTCCGCCGGGCACAAACCCTTCTGGTTATCACCCACCGGTGACCAAAATCATAAACCATAACCATAAAATTTAATCACAGGTTCCCTGGGGACGATTGTCTATGACTCTCCGGATTATTTTTCCGCATAACTTATCCTGCCAGGATTCCACTAATATCTTAATCTTAATACTATTGACAAATCAGATTTTAATTTTTTAAATCCTTATTTACTTTTTATTATTATTTTTTTTAATAATTTTAAACCTCTTGTATATTATATTTATCTTAATTTCTTGTTAAATATTAAGTCAATTTTTTTTGACAAACGTGAAAATATCGAGTATAATTTTATATAATTAAGCCGAATACTTTTCAATCATCAATATCAATTTGTCAATATCACCTCGATACGCATCTACATAGCTGTTATCATGCTTAAGCTATATAAGGGAATTGTTATAGGCTCCCTCTAAGGATCTAATGGAATATTCAACTTGAAATAATAAAAAAAGTATTCTTTGATCTATTATATTCTACATTATTTGTATATTATTACACCTGAGAAAGAGGCATATCTGAATGGGACCGAACAAATCTGTATAATAATCGTCTTCAACATCATCTTCAACGTTTTCATTAATATCCTGATCCTGAATATTTTCCTGATTTTTGCCGGAAATTCCTTCTGAAACGCAAAAACGAGAACAATGCAGTGTATGAATTGCTCTCTCATAAAAAAGCGTTACAAAATCAATCAGAACGCTGTGTTTTTCTATGAAGGGGTTTATAGCTTAACAGAACCAGTCCTGGAATAAGGCTTAGATTCCTTTTAAGGGATGTTTAGCGATATTACAGGAGGGATGGTCGGTCGAGCTTTTATATTAAAGTCTGCGGGCAATTTAGACTTCGAACACATGGGACGGAGTGGTTTATATAAACAAATTGATAAAGAGAGGCAGATAAAACCAAATTACAGAGATAAGGCAAACCATAGGGGGATATATAAATGAAAAAAGTAGTGATTTGTCTTAATTTCATTCTATTTTTGTTAGGTATTACGGGATATCTTTTTATCAATACAAAAAATGTCCAGGCAAAATTTGAATGGATAGGAAAAATAATCTCTATTCAAGGTAATGTTCATATTCTTAGAGAGGGTGAAAAGGAATGGCTGCCTGCCCGATTGGATGAAATCTGCTATCACGGTGACATCATTCACGTAAAGGAACTCAGCCGTGCGGCTGTCATTCTCTATAATGATACCATTCTTCGCCTCGATCAGATGACCACAGTCACCTTCCCCCAAAAAAAGGATGAAGAAATTCCACTGATCGAACTCCTCAAGGGTGCAGTCTATTTCTTCAGCCATTTTCCAAGGGGGCTAAAAGTGAATACTCCCTTCTTCAATGCCGGGGTTGAGGGCACAGAATTTTTCCTGAGGGTCGACAAAGACAAGGGCTTTATATCAGTATTTGAAGGCCGGGTATTAACAACTAATAATATGGGTAGCCTGATACTGGCCAAAGATCAATCGGCAGAGGCAGTAACTAAACAGGCCCCGGTGTTACGTATAGTGGCCAGCCCAAGGGATTCAGTTAAATGGGCACTCTATTATCCTCCTGTTCTGGAATATCGTTTCGATGATTTTCCGGTCGGATCCCCTGTTCGAGAGTCTTTTGAATTTTATTGGAAGGGTGATTTGCTAAATGCGATCAACAGCCTGGAAGAAGGGCGTGAAGAAATAGATAACCTGCAATCCTTTATCTTCCATGCCTCTTTGCTGCTTTCTCTAGGAAAAATTGATTTGGCTGGAAGCGACATCGAACAGGTAATTACTATTGATCCATTAAATTCTGATGCCCTTGCCCTACAGTCCATAATCTTTCTGGCACAGAATGACAAGAAAAAAGCGCTTGACCTGGCGCTTAGATCTGTCGATCTCGATCCTGAATCATCAACGGCAAGAGTTGCTCTCTCCTACGCATATCAGGCCCACTTTGACCTCATGGGAGCATTGACCAGTCTTCTTGAGGCAATAGAGCTTGATCCGAAAAATGCGCTGGTGCATGCAAGGCTGGCAGAATTATGGTTATCATTGGGAGATCTCGATAAGGCGTTGGAGGCAGCAGAGGCCGCTGTATCATTGAATCCCAACATTGCACGAACACAAACAGTTTTGGGATTCGCTTCCCTTGCTGAATTCAATACCGGAGAGGCTAAGGTGTATTTTAACAAGGCGATCAAATTGGATCAGGCTGCTCCGCTCCCCCGGTTAGGACTGGGACTGGCTATGATCAGGGAGGGGGAACTTGAAGAGGGACGCAAAAAAATTGAGATAGCGGTCTGTCTTGATCCGGATAATGCACTTATCCGTAGTTATCTGGGCAAGGCCTATTTCGATGAAAAAAGGGACGACCTGGCTGAAAAGCAATTCTCCATTGCTAAAGATCTTGACCCTAAAGACCCAACCCCTTTCTTTTATGATGCAATCCGGAAACTAACACAAAACAGACCAGTAGAGGCCATGGAGGACATGCAGAAATCTCATCAGCTAAATGAAAACCGGGCAGTTTACAGATCCAGGCTGCTGCTGGATTCAGATCTTGCAGCACGCAGTGCGAGCTTGGCAAGAATTTATGAGGAACTCGGGTTCAAACAACTGGCATTATTAGAGGGATGGAAGTCCTTGAGTAGTGATCCCGGGAATCATTCTGCCCATAGGTTCCTGTCCGATACTTACTCTGCATTGCCGCGTCACGAGATTGCCAGGGTCAGCGAGCTTCTTCAGGCCCAGCTTTTACAACCTGCAAACGTAACACCGGTTCTTCCCCACCTCGCAGAGGCCGATTTATACATCCATGAAGGGATAGGGCCTGAAGCCCAGTCCTTTAATGAGTTTAATCCACTCTTTTACAAAAACCGGCTGACCATACAGCTATATAATCTTATTGGCGGAAACTCTACTTTTGGTGATGAGATAGTACATTCAGGCCATTTTAACAAGTTTTCCTACAGTGCAGGTCAGTTTCACTATGAAACCGATGGATTCAGGGAAAATGACGACCTCGATACCGACATTTACAATACTTTTATACAGATAAATCCCTCATACAAGACAAGCTTGCAAATGGAATATCGGTATAAGGATAGCGAACAGGGTGATTTATTACTCATGTTCGATCCCGATAGGTTTTCAAGATCTTGGCGGGAAAATACAGATGATGAATCCTTTCGATTGGGGCTTCACCATACCTTTGGACCACATTCCGAGGTTATTACATCATGGATATACCTTGAAAGGGATTTTGATCTTGATTGGACCTCAGATTATGAAGAAAAAAATTACCAACACGCATACATTGCAGAACTCAGGTATTTATTAAAATATGAAAGATATAACCTGACATCGGGTATCGGGTATTTGGATTCTGATAAAACGTTCATAACCATTTGGTCTCCGTACCCACCAATATTTGAAGAGCTAAACAAACGTCATACCAATCTCTATCTTTATGGGTCCTTTGCCCTCCCCAAAAATCTGACCTGGACATTTGGTGGAAGTTACGACATTTTTCAGGGTGATAATTTAAAGATGGATGAAAGGCAGTTTAATCCGAAGCTTGGATTAAGCTGGAATCCATTTCCTGATACTACAGTAAGAGCAGCGGCCTTTAGGACCTTCAAAAGGTCTCTTATATCAAACCAGACCTTGGAACCTACAAATATCGCCGGCTTCAACCAGTTTTTTGATGACGCAGATTATGCAGACGTATGGCGTTATGGTGTGGGTATTGATCACAAATTCCATACCAGTCTCTATACGGGTGTAGAGGCGTCCAAACGTGAATTGGAAGAAATAGGAACAGGGCCGCCACCGTTTCTCGAAATAGAGAACTATGATTCCGAGGAGCATCTATATCGGGCATATCTCTATTGGATGCCGTACCATTGGATGGCTTTCGGACCGGAGTACCAGTTGGAGCGCTTCAAAAATCCCCCGGAATTTGCAAAAAATGATATAATAGAACTCCGTACCCACCGTTTTTCATTGGGAATGAATTTTTTTCACCCTTCAGGATTCAGCGCCCGTATAAAACCAACCTATGTCAATCTTGACGGAAAATTTTTAGGAATTCCGTCCGGGCCACCTCCGCCTTTCTTCATCGAGGTACCCGGAGAAAGCCGATTCTGGATCGTGGATGCCTCTATAAGTTACAGGCTGCCCAAACGGGCCGGTCTTATCACCATTGAGGTCAAAAACCTGTTTGACAGGAATTTCAGGTTTCAGGAAATGAATTACAAAAATCCGACACTCTATCCGGAGCGTTTGATCCTGGCTAAGTGCACCTTTGCATTTTAGATATGAATTAAAAAAAAGGGGGCACATTCCCAAAAAAAGGGAGGTGATAACAAAAAAATTGGTTAGAGATTCATATAGTTTCAAATAACAACATTTATTCACAATAACCTGAGGAGGGATAAATAAAATGGTAGAATCAAGCACCGGACAACAATTATCTCCTGTAATACAATTATTTGTTGATGGCAACGGCAAGGTTGTCAAAGTCCTTAATGCAATGGGTGAAGCATTGACTAATGCTGACTATGCCCCAAATGAACAAAAACGCATAGACGTAGATGGTGTTCTTGCCAGCGTGAACTGGTGCTGCTGGCGATTGGTTGATGGTCAGTGGAAATGCGGCCCCTGTTCATAAAAATTGATATGTAAAACAGACCCCTAAGAAGCGGAGAAAGATTTTTCAAACCCAGCGGGAAGATGGTCAAGGTATGGCTGATGGACCAGTCTGAGCAGACATCCTCCTCCCAGGCTGCCATACCTTGACCAGGGCATAAAGGGGCATAAAGGGGACGGTGTTAGTTTATTAGTTTAAATCCCGGCTACTCTTTTCCTTATTACTTCTAAATCCATACTCTCTTCAGATTCTCGTTACAATAGTAGTCATTGCAATATTTTCTAATTTCGAAAGATCAAATTTACATTTTGTACAGTAACTTCAATATTCGATAATTTAACCTTTAAAGGTAACATATGTTGTTTTTAAATGTGTTTTATCATCTAAAAACCTCTTCATCTTCTCATTCAATATGGCAAAACAAGTTGGTATATATATCATCCTCACTCTCATTAAAAGAACCCATTTTATTAGTGCATAGTTAATCACCAAGAGGAGTTTGTACGGGCAAATGAAAATAGTTCGAAAGGGAGTTATGGGTTCTGGAGACCTTTTATTGCCGAGATTTTAAAGAAATTCCCGATCACAAAAATTCCTATCACAAATTTCTTAATCCTTATGATCATAATCCAGATATTATTAAATGACGAAAAAATAACTGGATTTAGAATCTCAAACTGATTATAATAATTTCATAAGTGATTTTTAAGCATACTTCTTCATTATCTGTAGCAGTAATATTCGTTTTCCAATGAACTTCGGCTTCGTTTACACTTTAACATTATTGTTCACTTTAACATTATTGTTAACAATCGGACACTTCCCTGTAGAATCCATGCCCATATCAGACAATTGATTATTTTAAAAATCCAGTCATAAAAGCCTATGGTCCTATTTGGATTATAGCGGAAACAGGGGATTTATATAGTAATAAAAATTGGAAAGATGATTTAACTCTATTTTCGTAAACATAAGAAACTATATCCATAACCGATATTTGCGAAGGACAGGTAGAAGGAGGTGGCTGTATTAAGAGAATAAAAATGTACACTAATTATCTAATGCATATTTTTTTATGGAGGCAACAGGGCCATGAGAAAAAAAGCCATAATAAGTTTAGTTTTATTTATCCCCTTTCTTTTGCTTTTTGGTTCCGTTCAGTCTATTAGACAAGGATGGGAGTTCTCATGTAATAATCCTACAGGTGCCAATGAATTTTTGGCGTATGCATCCACCTCTTCAAATCCCCTTTGTGCTGGATCAATTTGTGCATTATCCAATCATAATTTGAATGCGAATGTCTCTTTACACATATCCCATTTTGATCAGAGATATGCCTTTTTATCGAATATTATCAATAAAACCAAGGGAAAAGGCAGGTTTGACCCTTTAGTGGCAGGCATAAATGAAGAAATGGCCGACATGGGTATACCCGGCGCTGCAGTAGCGGTGATAGAAGGCGGCAAGGTCACCTTTGCCGCCGGATTCGGGACAAAACACCCGGATGGTGAAGATCCGGTAAAGCCCACCACACTTTTCCGCATCGGGTCGCTGACAAAGCTGTTTACAACAGTGAGTATTCTCAAGCTTGTGGACCAGGGGAAAGTGGATCTGAATACACCAATCACTGAATACCTGCCTGATTTTAGCTTTCAGTATGATAGTACATGGGCGCCAAGCATAACCGTGAAACATCTATTAACACATTCATCAGGCATAGTTGATTATGCAGAGGTCGATGCTGCTCCGGAGTTTCAAAGCCATGACGGCCTCTCTTTGTTCTTTAATAATGTTTTCGGCACCAAGGCCTACTTAATGGCTCCGGCGGGCAGGATGTATAATTATACCAATCCGGGCTTCATGCTTGCCGGACTTATCACGGAAACAGTAAGCGGCACTTATTACCATGAGTATATAGATAAAGAGGTTTTAACACCGTTCGGAATGCAGCGCACATACTTTTTGGCTGAAGAGGTATTAAAGGATGGCGACTTTGCCTATGGCAAGACCATGCACTGGGAGACCGGACAACCGGTTGTTGTCGGGCCTGACACTTATGATAATCCCTGGGCCCGCCCCGCAGGTTATGCCTTCACTTCGGTTCTCGACCTGGCTAAATTTGTAGACTTTCTCAGGAAACATAAGAAGTCTCTGGTTAGCGACGACCTGAGAATGGCTATGCAGGAGCCCCAAATTAATACTGAAGAGATGCTTGATCTTCGCAATTATGGATATGCCCTCTTTGTTATAGAGGGTGGATTCTATGGACCTGGTCCAGGTGACTTTTACGAGATAAGACGTGTAGGACACAATGGTGCAATACCTGGTTACTCAGCCATAATTCACTACATCCCTGAATTAGACTTTGCCATCACCTTTCTTGCCAATACTGACAATGCATACTTCAATAACAGCTTTCTCGTAGCTCTTCATACGCTTTGCGCCCTCCCTGCACCTACAGAGCCGCCGGACCTGACCATG
>JBLIRS010000154.1:0-8003 GCA_049472415.1 bacterium
ATCTATAGGCAGAAAGCGCAGGAAAATTGAAGGCGGTAGAAGGAAATCTATAGGCAGAAAGCGCAGGAAAATTGAAGGTGGTAGAAGGAAAAGTGGTTGAAGTACCGGGATATGAATATGTTCCTGTAGTAGTTGTACTCTTTTCTGTTGTAAATGACCAAGAACTACTGTGGGTCAATGGATGCCCCTGCTTATCGGTTGCATTTTTGCCCAAGGAAACGGTATATTTTTTATTATCCTTTAATTTGGATTTCGGAGTGATTGTCAGTTTAGTAGAGCTCGCGTCCATGGAAGAAGTAAATGAAACAGCAGGCGAGATGCTCAATGCGCTGATGATCGAATCCTTATTCATGGGCTCGGAGAAGGTAAGGGTTATTTTGGTGCTTCTGGAAACATTTTTCTTGTTGTTGCTGGGAGAAAAACTCAATAAGACAGGGGATGAAGTATCATATCGGCTAAGGCTGTTGCTTGTCCCTATCCATGTGTCTCCATAAATATCCACAGCCGTTTCCAGAACGGCCGGTCCGATATTGTCCATAATTATTGGCTCTCCGCTTGTTCCATCAAATTTTATGAGTCCTGCATCCGTTCCAATCCAAAGCGTATCATTTGATGGATCAACAGAAATGGAGTTCAATTGACTATAACTGTCGATCTCGGTAAAAAGCACCCACTGATCTGATGAGATATTGTATTTTAAAAGTCCATTGTCTGTTGCTGCCCATATGCATCCGGAACCCGACACTATTTCAGTGACAAGAGGAAAACTTATATTGCATTGGTTTTCAATGGTAGATATATAGCTGGTCCAGGTATTTGTCTGCGGGTCGAACCCCTCGATCCCCCCGAATGGGGTAGCGAACCAGATGTAATCATCTTCGTCTGCCTCAATGGTTGTTATCCAGTCGTTTGTTAAATCGCTGTTGGTCATGTTGTAATTTGTCCAGGATGTTCCATCGAACATATATATTCCTGAATAAGATGATCCAACCCAAATATTGTCTTCTGAATCTATAGTTAAACATTTTATGGTGTCATCCGAAAAAACAGTGCTTGTGTTAGTATTGTAGTGAGTCCAAGATGTTCCGTTGAACACATGTACTCCTCCCTTGGCGGGATCATCCGATTCCGAGGCGACCCATATTTTTCCTGCACTATCCTGTTTAATAGCATTTATTTGTCCAAGGTCTTCATCAATCTTATCAAAATCGGATTGATCGAATCCATTGAATACGAATAAATCATCCGATGCTCCGGATGAAGAGAGCACAACCCAGATGTCTCCGTTAACATCACCTAATATCAGCTTAACACTATTTTGATTTGGATCAAGAGATAATCCCTGAATGCTAGAAAAGTGAAGCCATGGTGATGATTCCGTAACAAATGACCATTGATATTGATTTTCAAGCGAATTTCCTGAAAGATCCGTTGCTTCAGTACCAATGGTAACTTGATAAGTCTCATTATAATCCAATAGCAAGGAAGGGGAGAATATAAGTGTCTGATCCAGTTCCCATGTGAACAGACCATCTATAGAAGGATTTATAGAAAAAGGATTAAACAAAGTATCCATGAATTCACTAAAAAGGACCTCAATTGAAGAATTTATCGGCACTCCGGTGGCACCATTCCCGGGAGATGTCTGAACCACGGTAGGAGGATCTGTGTCGAACTCGATTTGACTGTAAACAAATTGGGGCCTTGCAATAAAGATAGAAGAAATCAAAAAGATAAATAGAATAAAAGCAGATTTCTTTTTAAAATAACACATGTTTAAAACTCCTTTAACAATTTAAAATGGATTAAAAGGTTTTGAAGAGAAACAAATTATTAATCGAAAATATTCACTAAACTCATTTGCCTATTCAATATTACTTGTCTATCAACGACTTTGGTAAAGCTTTGTATAATTGTTCAATCCTTGTAAAGGATACCCGAAGGTCTGGTACATATTTTTAGTATAGTAATTATTATAACTGTTGTAGCTAGAATAGCTGTTATAGGTAGAAGTCGAAAACAGGTTCCATGTATTAAAATTCAAAAAAGGAAGTGCTTGTGCTTGAGGAATCCCAATAGACTGATAATTCGAATATAGATCAAAGTCATATTGGAAATTGAAATTATTACTCGGAATTTTCAACAAACTATTACCTATTGACTGCCCAGACCAATAAGGGCTTTTAAAATTATTTACTGAGTACCCTGACCAATATGAAGAATTATAGTTATAATTAAAAAATCCTGTATATTGTGTATATGGGTTTGTTGATGGTTCTTGTTTTTTTGGCACAGGCTCAGACTTCTTAGTGGAGACTAAATAAGAACAATAATCTGTATCCCCACAAAAACTCATATCGATAGTCATACCTGCCCTATCTTTTGCCTCTTTAGAAATAGTGATTTCATAGTTAGAATTATATGCTAAAGACGGCTTCGGTTCAAATTTTATTACGGTTGAATTTTTATTCCAATTGAAGGTCCCAGTTATTTTATTCCCATTTTTTTTGTCGATCATTTGAAAAGAGGCCTGTGTGGAGATTCTGTCCATAGGTTCGCTGAAAATCACAAATATATTCGCATCTATAGAAAGATTGGAGGTTTCATTCTTATTTTCATAAATCTCTCCCACAAAATTAATATAGGGTGCTGCAGAATTAAAATGGGAGAGTCCTTCTTCGGTTCCTATCCAATAGTCATTATTATGATCCACAATGATGCTATTTATATATGGAGAAGGAAGATCACTGTTCGTAACGTTGAAATTATGCCAGCCATCCCCGTCATGCATAAAGACTCCATTATCAGTTGCGATGAAAAGTTTGTCTGTAATGGATTGAATGAACAAATTATGAATCACTATATCTTGATCACTGTTAACAAGGCTGTCAGGAAGAGGAAAAGGTTCAGGCCTCAATCCGTCCTGATCGAAAGAAATTAAACTCTCAGGGCTTAAGAAAAGCAAACTGTTTTTATTATCAAGGCGAGTTGTCATCCATAAATATCCATTTTCATCGATGAGGATATCTGAGATATTGTCAATAATACCCAATGTAAGGTCTACTGATCTGGGAAGATCAAAGGGCTCTTTAATATAAATACCCAGAAAATCTGTTCCTATCCACAATATTCCGTTGGAATCAACATCAAGGCAAGTGATATAAGGACCAAACAAGTCGGACATGTTCCAGGAAGATCCGTCGAATTCAAGAAGTTCCGAATCAGCGGCCACCCAAAGATGACCATTATCATCAACTACAATATCAGATATCTCTATATCATCATACGAAGTTCCCATCTGGGCCGGATCATAACTTATAAAGGTTTCTGCTGTCTCAATAAACCGGCTTACCCCTGCTAAATTACCATAAATGTCAGGATTGGTAGCGACCCATATCTCTCCATCCGGGCCTATGGCGATATCAGCTACATTATTTCCGGCCAGTCCATTATCTTCATTGAAAGATGTAAATGTGCCGGTGTTAAGATTGTATTCACAGACCCCGCCTTCATTGGTTCCGATCCATAAGTTTTCATTTGTATCTATCATAAGCGCCGTAATATTCGTATTGGCAAGGCAATCATAGGGTTCAAGGCAGTCATATATGGGCATTGACAGCCCTCTTCCTTTAATTGAGACATATATTTTCGGCGTATCCGGATCGTCGGAGATTATTTCAAGGGTTGTGTTGAACATATTTTCAATAGAAGGCGTAAATGCGATGGAAATATTGCGGCTTTCATTCCCGGGAATAGTCAGGGGAGAATTTTCTGTAGGAATCGGATAACCGTTCCAAATAAAGGGAAAATTCGGTATATTTTGATTCTGAAAGTTTAAGCTCGAGATATTGAGAACAGTATTTCCTTTATTCAATATGGTTATATCCAGGACTGAAGACCTTCCTGTCCTTTTATTTTTAAAGTCGAGACTGATGGGTGAAACCTGGATATCCGGTTCGGGTTGAGGAACTCCCTTTCCGAAAAGGGGTATGAAAATAGAGGGACTATTCGGGTCATTTGAGTTTATATCTAACAATGCATGGAATTCGTTCTTACTAAAAGGGGTGAAAACAATGGCAAGGGAGCGGCTCTCTCCGGATGGAATAGTAACAGGAAGATTTCCCACAGGATCAGGTCCGCCATTAAGATTGAGAGAAAACTCGTCTCGTCTGATAAGGTTATACCCTTGATATCAAGGTCCGCATTTCCTCTGTTGAATATAAAGATATCAAGGGTATTCGACGTCTCGTTGACGAATACATCATTAAAGGTATGACTTTCAGGTGTGACTTCGATGAGTGGTTGATTAGTATCTGTTTCGTTAAACATGAATGTAAAGATATAATCACCATCACCCATCAGTGGCTTTTCAAAGCAATTTTTTATCTGATCGGTTAACAGGGTGAGAGTGTAAGACAGGGAGGTTTCAAACAGATCATCCGGATGATCGAAGACAATTTGATTCTTATTAATCAACCATTCTCCATTTACAAAAGGATCGATCAAAATGGACCCATCCAATGTATTGACATCTAAGTACTGACTGAAGAGAATTTTTAACTGTTTATCGGGACTTAAGTCCTGTATTTCCTCACCGATAAGATTGCTCGAAAGTATCCTCAACGAATCATTCAGGGATGGAGTGAACATTATAGCTGTTAGATCTGTTACGCCCTGATCTTTGTAAAGGTATTGGGTAGATATTCTATCTATGCTGTTATTTGTCTTCCTGCCGTCTGTGATTCCTATTGTCGCGCCGGCGCCGAGGCTATATCCATCGTTTTGTGAACTAAATATCACATCTTTGTACTGAAGCAGTATCTGATTGGAGCACTCAAACAAGACAGCCTGGAATGTTATCCCCCCACCATCAGGGCCTTTTGGAATATCTCTCCATTCCACAATCAGTTTCTTACAGTTGGGATTCGATAGATCATCGGTTTTGTAAAAGATCCCCCCTCCAAGATCAGGACGCAAGTCCATCCAATAAGAAAAAATGCTTATTGGCGGGGCGTTCTTATGGCTGGCTCTTATTGGTGTCGGTGAGTTAGGATTGAAATACGGAAGTGTTCGATCAGCAAAGGTAAGGTATCCGTTAGAAGAAACCTTCACCTTTTTATATACCTGATCATAAAATTTAAAATCAAAGCCTATTTCGATTTCCTGGTAATCGTCGTCCTCCAGGTTTAGAGCATTCTCCCCGTTGGTTATATCTATCCATTCATAAGGGACATATTGGCAGGGATAGAGGATTTCAATATTCATTGTGTAATTATTATTTACACCTTGATAACTGTAGACCCTTATCAGATAATCACCAGGAGGCACTGAAGAGGATACTATCTCCTCATTTGCAGTAAGACCTGAGATCTCCAGAAAATTATAATCATTCGGCGGGGTTTTTGTGGAATAGAGAACCAGATCAAGGTCTCCGTTCATATGGGAAAATTGAATAGACACTTTAAGATTTGCAGTTGTTATTTCACCAAGATCTGGCACATTAAGCTTATACCAGTCGTCATCCCGGCAAATAAGACCGGTATATTCACCCGGGCTAACATCAATGGCATTGCGATAACTGTCATTTTCCAGGCCGTTCCGGTTTTCCAGATAATCATCTGTTGTTTGTGCCATTGCATTAGCGCAGAGTAAAATAATAAAACATGAGATAATAACTGAAAAAACTATCAGGGCCAAAAGCCTCTTTTCGAGTATAGGGAATCCCTTCCTAACCATCTATAAATAAAGCTCCGCATTCAAAGAAAAATCTGTGAACACTCAAAAACCAGGTGGATTTCGAGCAGTTAAAAATTGTTACTTATATTTTACATTGTTTGGCCCAAAAAAGTCCAAAAATTTTTGTCTGATTTAAATGTGGCAATCATTACATAAATAATAATAATCCCTTACCAACAGCTTCCCATGATTTGAACTATTTGGATCCGAAAAAACCCCGCCATTCCAGTTTGTGGCTGCGGTATGAACATTGTGACATGTAAGGCAGATGATCTCTCCGGTATCCGATCTGTCGAATGTCACGCCTCCCTTACAACCGCTTCCTCCTGCATAATATAAATCAAGCCATTTTGCATACGTAGGTTTTGATCCCAGGTCAGGATTGGGGCCTTTATCTATGGGATGGCTATTATGAACAAACCTTAATTGATCCGATTCCGCGTCATGACATTCTTCGCAAAAGCTATAGGGTGCATACGGAGATAAATATAGATCCGAAGGCTCATGGTTTAGATATGGAAGCACTCTGCTGTCATGCACGCTGTGACAGGTGCCGCAAAAGATGGAGTCTTGTTCTGTGCCATAATCATTCTTGGTGACATTGCCTGTGCCGTCGGATAAAGGAAAGGCCCCTCCGTATTTAATAACCTTGTATGGGGGATTGTTAGGATCGGGCGGGGATGCGAACCTGTGGGTATGATTGTCATCAGACCATTTAAGAAGCGCTCCGCTATCGCAGCCTCCTCCTACAATGGATTCTTTTGAATGGCACCCATAGCACATGTCTTCATAGTCATTGATGTCCGTATCATCCGCTTTGTCGCCCCACGCAAGATTCACAGGACCGATCCTCATCAAGGCATCTATATCCGCCCTTATGGAACCGGAAACCACCTCGTTGTCCCTTTCCTCTCCGTCATGAATAAAATGGCAGAACATGCACTGTCTGCATGAAACCGGCCTTTCATAATCCTGACCGGGGGCATCGGGATTGAAAACATTTCTCGTTATGGGAGAATCGGTATTCCAAAAATGCTTTCCGTCATATTCTATTTTATTGTCCCCCGTGGCCTTGTCGCTATGGCATTTAATACAAAACTCCGCATTGTCATCGGTGAAGTCCCATCTAAGGAAGTTATTCTCTCTGCTCTGGATGTAATTCTTCCCCTCTATTACCCCATGAAGATCGGCATGACAGGAGATACAGGTGATCTCCCCGTCTTTATTCAGGTTTTTGGCAGCTTCCGCGCCGGAAGCCCTGATGAATTTACCCCCTGTTAATTTGGCCTGAGTCCCCATGGGATGATGATTTTTTTTCTTTTCCGTGTTGTCTTTTTCTAGCACCAGGTCACCATAGATGGGCGCTGCACCGAATTTTTGCAGATTATCGCTTTCATCACCGAAAAGGTAGTGTGGCTGATGGCAGGCATAACACAGAGAGGAAGAGATAAAATCAGGATCATTCGGATCATCATTTATGATTGGAACATTCGGTGAAGAGATAAAGGGTGTTTTTAATGTGATCTGGCCAATATAAAGATGGATCCCATGGTGAGGGGAATGACATTTCAAGCAATCCCCCATTGCATCTCCATGGACTCCGGAATGACAGTCCCGGCAGAATCCCTCGTCAAGGGCATTAACAATGAGCCTTCCATGCGCCAAAAGATCGTCTTCGTTGGACCCTCCGTCCCAGTCCGTTTTTGCTGTATGCACACTGTGGCATGTCTGGCAGACCATATTCCCATTCGCGGTGTCGAATGCGGTTTCTCCGTTAGTAGTCCCACCTATTCCGCCGCTGTAACCCTGATAGTACGGAAGAGGAACGCCCCCTCTCAATGGTTCGTCCTGCGGGTGATTCATTCCTCCCAGGTCTTCATGATAGCTTGTATGACAACGGTAACATAGAGATGATCCATAGTTTTCTTCCCTCAGATATGCCGACCGCCTTTTTTTATAATCCTCAGGAATCTCTGCTGAAAACAGGTTTTGTCGATGCACATTGTGACAGCTCCCGCACCATATCCTTCCCTCCTCTATACCATAATCGTTTATGGTTTCTGTTTCCTGGCCATCGGAAACTATGGGCAGACCATCATCAAAGGTATCTATGAGCTTTATGGAAGCCGAAGGAACGGCATCAAACCTGTGTGAAAAATAATTGTCCCTTACATTGTCAAGCAAAAGGGCATTGTCTTCATTTAATGAAAGCTCACTTCCTACGATCTCCGGCCGGGAGTGACAACCATAACAGGCGTCCTCGTAGT
>JBLIRS010000155.1:0-7921 GCA_049472415.1 bacterium
CTTAATTTCAATAAAAAAATATACTAATTTTATTTAGAAAAATACATTTATTTTAGTTATAAAAATACATTAAAAAATTTTAATCTTATTTTAATCTTCCTTTAATCTTAACAGGGTATAATGATATATGAAGATATAAAAACCTTGAAAAGATTTTCAAGAGACTGCTCATATTCACTTTCTTAAGAAGTCCTGAGAAGTCCTGATATTTCAAAGACAGTAAAATTTAGTTGTTTATAGGATTTCAAGTGGAGTCAGGTTTTTAAATATGACAACGGGGAAAAAAATCATTTACGATTTACTCTGATCCCGTTGTCAATATTCCAGGACCTGACCCCACTAATGTTAAAAAGATGCAGGAATTTTTAAACAAATATAATGCTGCCAAAAATAAATTTTATGAATTACAGGAATTCATTATCCCTGAGGATTGATAGTTTATTGTTAAAAAGGGGGTGATCGAATTTAATTTATTGATAAAAAAGGGTGTTTTATAAATTATTCTTTTTGTAAAACATATTATTTTATTTATTTTTTTGACTTAAAAAATGTTAATAAATAATTTAGGAGGAATTCTTAAATGAAATCACTTCAATTGTT
This sequence comes from bacterium, assembly GCA_049472415.1. Taxonomy (GTDB): domain Bacteria; phylum SZUA-182; class SZUA-182; order DTGQ01; family JAFGSM01; genus JBLIRM01. The sequence goes on from JBLIRS010000155.1 coordinate 601, forward strand.
TCTCATGGGTTTGTTTATTGCTACGATTTTTATTTTTATTTCAACGACTGGTTTTGCCGTAATTTTACCGGTTACAACAGCTCCCGGAGTTACAGCACTAATGTTGCCTACTGTCACCCCGACCTTTACAGCACCTGTTCCCACAGTTCCTACTTTCGGGGGCGGTATTTCACTTTGGCCTACTGCCATTATGTTTGCCACGACCCCAACTGTTGCACCGACTTTTCCGACATTTACACCTACTTTCACCCCGACCTTTACAGCACCTGTTCCCACAGTTCCTACTTTCGGCACCGGTATTTCACTTTGGCCTACTGCCATTATGTTTGCCACGACCCCAACTTTTACACCGACTTTTCCAACTGCGACCGTTAGCCCGACCTTTACAGCACCTATTCCCACAACTCCTACTTTCGGCGGCGGTTTTTCACTGTGGCCTACTGCCATTATGCTTGGCGCGGCCTCAACTTTTACACCGACTTTTCCCACTGCGACCATTAGCCCGACTTTTACAGCACCTGTTACTACAACTCCTATTTTCGGCGGCGGTATTTCACTGTGGCCTACTGCGCTTATGGTGCCACTTATCTAATAACGAGCTGATACGGAAAGGTATCTAACAATCTGATATAAAAAGGTAAGAGGATGTAAATCTTTAAGAATTTACATCCCCCCTCATAGAATTAGGCCCGCAATATTAGGATAAATCCATAATAAATATTGCGGGCCTTTTTATTATCAGTCAGGGATTGGGATTATGGCAGGGAATATTTTAACTTCCAATCCCGAATCAGAACATATTAAACAACTATTAACTATCCATCCCATTATCCTTTGTCTGATTTTTTCCCTGTGCTTCTCCGGCCAGGACATCCCGTATCCATTTCTTAACCAACACTTCATTATCCTTGTTCTGTTCCAAACGGATGTCAAAGGGTTTACTCACTTCACCAAAATATACACTCATGTGCGGAAATGGAATTTCCACATCTTCCTGGTCGAATCGTTTCTTTATCCTTTTATTCATCTCCCTGCCCACCATCCATTGTTTGATAGGCTTTGTCTTTATCCTGGCCTTTATAATGACAGCCGAATCATCGAATTTGTCCAGGCCCAGTATTTCGAGGGGTTCAAGGATCTCAGGGCCACATACAGGATCAGCCATGATCTCCTCACTTAGTTCCTTCAGTATGGAAATCACACGGTCCACATCCTCTTTGTATGCCACACCGATATCAAAGACATAGAATGAGAAGCTATGGGTCATATTAGATATGGTATTAACCGTCCCATTGGGAAAGATATGAAGTGATCCATCGAGGCCTCTTAAAACCGTTGTCCTGAGATTAATCGCCTCCACCAGGCCGCCAGTGCCGTTCAGGATAGCCACATCTCCGACCCTTATCTGGTTCTCTATGATCATGAACAACCCGCTGATGACGTCTCTGACCAGATTCTGGGCGCCGAATCCTACAGCAAGGCCTACAATACCGGCGCCTGCAAGGATGGGTTTGATATCAAAACCCAGCTCCTTCAAAATCATCATAACTGCCACAATCCATATGGTAATCAAAACGGCCTTATAAATAAGCTCCCCAACAGTGGTTATCTGCTTATTAATCTCTATTTCCGACAGACCCGGCCGTAACTTCATACGATTCGCCAATATCCCTTCCAGTTTGGAAATGACAAATCTGGAAATTTGTATCAAAACTATGGCTAATAATAGTATAAGAGGTATGCGGATCAGTGCATAGATCTGACTTGAATATCCTGACAAAAATCCAAAAACCTTTATCCCCCAGACCTGCAGCAGAAGAAGAACAAACATAATGATAATAAGGGAGTGAAAGAGTTTTTTGATAATATTGAAGTAGGAGCAGATCCGGGTCTCGAATCCAGCGCACTGCCTTTTTAGAAAATCGTGTTTCGAGAGATATCTGAAACCTAAATATCCGGTCCACCATATCAGCAGAGCCAGTAAAAGGAGCAATATGCTCTTCAAGAGAGCTCCAAAAAGATAACCGGACAGGGAACCTTTCTCCTGGATACCCTGATTTATGAAAAGATCGAATGCCTTATCCCTTATCCATTGGAATATGCCGCTCAGGCCTTCCATGGTATCCATCTCAAACTGTTGAGCATTTTCATATTGGGCATCTTTATAATAGACATAGTCACTTTTAAAAAGGGGTCTTTTTGACAGATTCAGCGGATTTTCCACTCCATAAGGGACCATGTCCTTAGCTAAAAAGGAATTCCCGGGAAGTCCGCACTGCGCACCTTGAAAGAATGGGACACTAAAGATAATGAAAATAGCAGTGATCAGGGATATAGCAAGTGTTCTCTTAAACATCTTTTCACCTCCTATGTCTTTCTATTTCATTTCTCCTTAGGATTTAAGGAGAACCTAAGATAATCGAAACCGGTCCATAACCCATTTTACCTTTTTCTGCCTTAATTGCAATCTACGATCCGGAATTGATCACATTCAACAATGTCTTTATGTTTAGAAAGGACCATGAACAAAAAAGATCAAAATACGAGTGGAGAAATTTTTCCCCAAAAGGTAAAATGGTAATAAATACCCTGTCCGGAAATTATTATGAAAATTGATCCTGCATTAAAAAAGTTTCTATCCTATGCCAGGCCATACCGCTGGTGGATCGTCGGCGCTACGTTGTGCGGCCTGTTGAAATACAATATACCTGTGCTTTTCCCCTGGATCTTAAAGGATGTAATCGATTATCTTCTAACGGCCGCGTCACCGGACATATCCCGAATCAATTTCAAAATCATAATGCTTATTCTTGCATATTTTCTCTGGACAATTGTCACATATTTTCGATCCTATCTGGCAGATCAGGCTGGACAAAGGCTAATCTTCGATTTGAGACATGAATTGTACGTGCACCTTCAGCGTATGTCAATGGGATTCTATGAAAACAGACAGATAGGAGCCATTGCCTCCCGGTTGCTGGGCGATATATCCATTGCCCAGAATTTTGTGGGCGCCGCATTCACCAATACGATTATGGATCTGAGCTCCCTGTTTCTGATTACCGGGATCATTTCTTATATGAACTGGCGGCTGGCACTGGTCTCCATTTCCATCTTTCCCTTTTATATAACCTGCAATAAATTTTTCAAAAAACGTATCCGCAGGACCAGCAAACTGGCTGAAGAGAAGATGGAAGAGATCGCCGGTCATGTTCATGAAAAGCTGGGAGGCATTTCCATCATACAATCTTTCACCTGTGAAAAATCCGAAGAGCACCATTTTTTCACGGAACATCATGCGTATCTGCTATACCGCATCGAAAATATCAAAAACAACGCCATGGCTGCCGCAATTATCGGATTCCTGACCTCCATTGCACCTGTTCTGGTTGTGTGGTTCGGTGCCATGCAGGTTATTCGCGGGCAACTGACGGTTGGAGAGCTGACCGCCTTTTACGCCTATCTCGGGATGTTTTATCAGCCCCTGAACAGGCTAACCGAATTAAATATTCAACTGGCAAACTCATTGTCTGCCATTGAGAGGGTCTATGAGGTGTTCAGTACCTTTCCGGAGATTCAGAACCGTACCAATGCCGGGGAGATTGCCTCCGTCAAAGGGGAGATTTGTTTTAACGATGTCAGCTTCGGTTATGATCAATCCCAAATAATATTAAAGGATATAAATTTGAAGATTCCCGAAGGCAGTATTATTGCCCTGGTGGGCCCAAGCGGAGCCGGCAAATCAACCTTCGTAAAACTAATCCCCCGTTTCTACGATGTAAACGAAGGCACAATAACCATCGATGGTTTGGACATACGTGACTTCCGGCTTAAATCTCTAAGGAGGCAGATTGCTCTGGTCCCTCAGGAACCTGTTTTGTTTTCCGGAAACATATATGAGAATATCATTATGGGAAAACAAAACGCCGGCGAGGATGAGGTCCGGGATGCAGCCATATCAGCCAATGCCCATGAGTTTATAATGGAATTGCCAAAGGGATATCAAACCGGGATCGGTGAGAGCGGGACCAAGCTTTCCGGGGGACAAAGACAGCGCATAGCGCTGGCAAGGGCCTTTTTAAAAAACGCGCCCATCCTCATTTTGGATGAGGCCACCTCATCTTTGGACTCCGAGTCGGAAAATCTCATCCAGGAAGCCTTAAAACGGCTGATGAGAAACCGGACAACCATTATAATCGCACACCGGCTTTCCACTATTCAGTCAGCCGATAAAATCATTGTTTTCAACAGAGGGGAAATAACCGAGACGGGTAATCACGATGAGCTGGTACAAAGACCAACCGGTTTATACAAAAGGCTTTATGAGGAGCAATTCAAAAATCTCTTTCAAAAGAATCCCCGGTTTCCATCCCATACTGAAGATAATTGATGCAGGGGATTATCACCAGATTACTTTTACTCCTTCATATTGAGTGATTAGTTCATCACTGGAAACGATTATCATCGAATTCCGGATTGCAGTAGCAATTATAATCCGATCGCAAGGGTCATTATGCAATAATGGCAGGCTGACCGATAACGAAGCAATCTCGCTATTGATGGGCACCTCCTGTATCCCATGGAACTTAATAACCCTCTCGAACCATACCCCTGACTCCAAAGGAAGGACTATTTTGCCCTTTCTTGCCTTCACCGCAATCTCAAATGCGGAAATGGCAGAAATAAACAAATTCCCGGCATTATTTTTAATACACTCTTTTGCCAGAGAAGAGAGTCTGTTTTGATCAGCAGAAAGCCAGAGCAATATGGTTGTATCAAGAAGCACCATAACCATCTATCTCAGATCGTCAGGCCATTCATCCTCATCAAGAGGAAGAGACGGGTCTTCATGAAAAACCACTTTTTTAAGTACAGGGTCCTGCCGCATAGGATCCGGTGATTTTCTCCAGGGGATCACTTCGGCTACCGGTTTGCCATTTCTGCATATGATTATCGTTTCACCCTGGCTTTCAACCTTGGCAAGCAGTTCCGACAACCTTGTTTTTGCTTCATGGGTATTAACGGATATCATAAAAACCTCTTTTGAACTTAGTTTAACTTAGTTCAATCATAACGCATTTTAAAAAATATGTCAAGCAGGATATTGTCAATCAAGATACACACCGCGGCTTTCGAATCATTGGCATGACCTACTTGCCGCGGCATCGATGACTTATTTGTCCGGGCATTGCCCGGAGCGGGATGAAGGCCTGGTCAACCTTCTATTATGTGCGCCTGCCCTACCCGTAGCACAAATTGCCATTTTTCCATCCTTATGCTAAGATTATTCTATGGATGCGAAGGATAAGGTCATAAATCCACACGACAAATTCTTCAAGGAATTCTTCTCAAAGGAGAAAGAGGCCAGGGAATTTCTATCCCTTTATCTGCCGGAGGACATCAAAAAAATCATCGATCTTTCAACACTCTCTATCTCCAAAGACTCATTCGTTGAAAAAGAGTTGCAGGAATACTTTTCAGACATCCTTTACAAAGTGGAGATAAAAGGCCAGACTGCATGGATATATCTCCTTTTTGAGCATAAAAGTTATTCCGCCCCAATGGTTTCCTTTCAACTGCTTCGCTATATGGTAAAGATATGGGAGCAGCTTTTAAATCAAAAGCAGATACACACGGGCTTTCCTTCTATTATACCTTTTGTCATATATCACGGAAAAGAAAAATGGAAGACAGACACACATTTCTCTGTGCTTTTTTCTCCACACGAACCCAGCCTTTCACGCTATATACCCGACTTTACCTATCTTCTATATGACCTGTCCCATCTTAGTGATGATCAGATAAGGGGGGCTGTTACACTAAGGGCATTTCTTCTGTTGCTCAAATATATATTCCATGATGACTTCAGAGTGAAATTCCATGAGATGGAAGACCTGTTTAAGGAACTGGCCTTAAAGGTCACAGGTATGGAATATCTTGAAACCTTTTTAAGATATATCATCAGCGCAACTGATAAAATCAGCGAACAGGATATTGAGGAAATAATTACAAAAACATGGCCACAAGGAGGTGATACACTAATGCCAACCATAGCCGAAAAATGGATTCAACAGGGGATGCAGCAAGGAATAGAGCAAGGGATGCAGCAAGGGATACAGCAGGGTATACAGCAGGGAATGCAGCAAGGAATACGGCAAGGGATACAGGAGGGTATGCAGCAGGGTATACAACAGGGTATAAGACAAGGGATCATCGAAGCCATCCAGTTGGGATTGGAGCTTAAGTTCGGCACAAACGGACTAGCTCTCTTTGCTGACATAAGCAAGATTGATGATACCGCACGATTACGGTCTATCAAGGAGGCCATTATAATCGCCAAGGAGGTTGATGAGATAAAGGGATTGATCAAGGGATAATTCATTCACATAAGATTTATTCTTGGATATTTCCTCTTATGGGCTCAGTATATAATTGTGCGGAGGCATTTGCTTTCTGGAAATCAGGGAGCGATAGTCATCCTTTTTCACATTCTGAGGTTCTTCCTTTTTGACAGCTTTAGGCTCCATCATGGGCTCATAGACCAGCATAATGCCCCAGTAAGGGACATCCCCCTTCCGGAAGAAGTGCTCCCTAATGGAAATGATATTGTTATTGATCATAAAGCTGCGAACCTGTTCATCATCAAAACCTTCCGTATGTTCTGAAAATCTAAGTATAAAAATCTTAAAGAGCATTTTCTTTGATGCGCGGAATATGCTTCGCTGCTATCGCTCGCTCGCATATTCCTGATTTTATTCTTAATTTTGCAAAGTGTAAAAGGGTAAAAAACCTTAGTGTAATGACCTCACAAGGCGGAAACCGAGATCGTCGTTGCGGCTATCCGGGTGGTAGCCGTTACGGTTCGCCGAACGGCAGTACCGCGCGAAGTTGAACCAACCGCCGCCACGGACGACCCGGACCGAGCCCTCTTGTGGCCCTGTAGGATCTTTTACACCATATATTTTCTGTTCCTTTGTTTGAATTCGTTGAACCCTTGATCCTTTCTCTTCATTATTACTCTCTTCATAACTACCATACCAGTCCTGGCACCACTCCCATACATTACCGTGCATATCATATAATCCCCAGGCGTTTGATTCTTCTGTTTCCTTCACCCTATGGGTTTTATTTTCAGAATTTCCACAGTACCATCCTATTTTATCAAGGTTAACATCGCGAGAGCAAGAATTATCTGCAACTGTAATATCACCACGGTTCAACTGCCCAAGCGTCAGACTCATTGCATCCCCGGCGTTTTTGGTTGCCTCATCAATTAATCCCCAGTCAAGTGCGATTTGTGAAAGTACCTGAAATTCCTCTT
>JBLIRS010000156.1:0-7879 GCA_049472415.1 bacterium
AAGATTAAATTATTTCTTCTTTCCATCACCTCCATTTCTATAATATATTTTCCCCCTTTGAGCCTCTGTTTTGAATCCAAAGTTGCGGTCTTCATTTATATCCCATATCTCCCATTTGGAAATCAATTTGGCAAGAATAATAATTCGTTCTCTGACATTTTCTTCCATAGCACCCATCCCCTTATCTCAGGCGGTTTATTTTTCCTCTTCCGAACATTCCATCTATTTTTGTATCGATGGAAAGAAATAAAACCTATCCATTTCTTTATAAAATAAAAAGTTGATACACGTTGGATAAATAAATCATAATCATCGAATTTCCTTTGCGGAATCATCCCTTACCTCCGATTTTATCCAATCAAACAATGGTTTCTTATCAGTTTTTATCGCTTAAAATTTGAATGTTACCACCCCCTTCAGCTTAGAAATTAAGATTTATAAGTGCTATGGCTAAATATCACCCCCCTTCGATTCGGAAAAGAAAAAATAAAGGAGAACTATGGATACAAATGTAGGCGATTTTTCCATCAAAAAGTTATGCATATTTCCTTTAAATATAGTGTTATTTTATTTTTAATTATACCACAAAATACTCAATTCGTAAATATTAAATGAGTAAATAAGGAATAATAAATGAAAAAAATAAAGTAGTCCGTTGTTAAAAATTGAGAAATTGAAATTATGCTTGATGAGATCTTAAAAAAGTCATTGAGGAAGTAAAAAACTCAGAAAGATAAAAGAAATTTTCGCCCTTTCAGGCGAAGGGGTGCCCAACAGGTCGAATATGCCAAAAATATTAAAAAAATTTTTTTGTCTGGCGGTGTTATATTGTTACTTATTTTACAACGAGTTATATAAATTTTGATGCCTTGGCACGAAATTTGATCTAATTGTAAATTATAAAAAGAAAATGTCTTCGCCCATAGGGTCGAAAACAATAAATATGTTTCTCTCTTTGTTGAGCTATATTAATATAGATTTTTCAATTAATTATATCAATTTTGACATCCTGGCATTATTTTTGAATAAATATTTTAAATCGATTATTTAGACTAACTATGAGGAATGAATATATATTTTTAACCTTAAACCATTTTTTTGAGAGATAGATGGGGTAGTAGAGATGAAAACAAAACATATTTTTGGAAGTTTATTATTTTCAGTAATTATTTTCATAGTGGCTTTTACTTTTGCAAAACCTTCTTTTTCACAATTTATAGCATCACCATATGCTTCTTATGGTGGAATTTATAACAGGAATCCATATGGCAGTTTAGGCGGCGTATACGGAATGTATGGAGTACCCTATGGCGGAGGCCAGTTTGGTGGATTTTATAACAGCAATCCATATGGCAGCTATGGTGCCGCGTACGGAATGTATGGAGGGGCATACGGCACAAACCCGTACGGTGGAGCCTATGGTAACAACGCGTATGGTGGATTCTATAACACTAATCCATATGGCAGCTATGCCGGCGCATATGGAATGTATGGCGGGGCATACGGCGGCAGCCCGTACGGTGGAGTCTATGCAAACAGCGGGTATGGTGGATTCTATAATACTAATCCATATGGCAGCTATGCCGGCGCTTACGGAATGTATGGAGGGGCATACGGCGGCAGCCCGTACGGTGGAGTCTATGGTAACACAGCATACGGTGGATTTTACAGCAGCAATCCCTATGGCAGCTATGGCAATATGTACGGAATGTATGGAGGAGCCTATGGTACCAACCCGTACGGTGGATTCTACGGTGCAAATCAATATGGTAGCATGTTTGGCATGTATGGCATGTATGGCATGTATGGAATGTATGGCGGGTATTATGGCAATAATATATATAGCGGAACAACCTCCGTAAGCAAGCCCGATACTTCTATCGACACAGATGTTGATATTTCTGTTAATTTTAACACTGATGATTTGGATTTCAGCTCAAGTGGTTCCAATATGTCATATATTACGTTGAATGGCTATTCGATAACCTTTAACGGAAGCGGTGCAATAGTTAACGGCAGTATCGTAACCATAACGTCTGCCGGCACGTACAGTATAAGCGGCACCTTATATAATGGACAGATAATAGTAGATACTCAGGATGAGGAAACGGTAAAACTCGTCCTGAACGGAGTGGATATTACGTGCTCCTCAAGCGCTCCCATTTATATTATAAGTGCCAAAGACACAGTGATTACCCTTGCAGAAGGCACGGAAAATTTCGTAACAGACGGGGATTCTTATATCTTTGAGGATAAAACAACCGACGAGCCCAATGCGACGATCTTCAGCAAGGACGACCTCACGATTAACGGCTATGGTTCTCTGACAGTCAATGCAAATTACAATGATGGCATTACAAGTAAGGATGATCTAAAGATTACGGGCGGCAGCATCACCGTAAACGCCGAAAACGACGGCATCAGAGGTAAGGACTTCCTTGCCGTCAAGGATGGTGATATCACTGTGGAAGCGGACGGAGACGGGTTGCAGTCAAATAATGATAGCGACCCGGAAAAGGGATTTATCTACATCGAGGGCGGCACCTTCAATATCGATGCCGGAGCGGATGGTATTCAGGCAAAAACGGTAGTTTTTATCACTGACGGTGATTTTGAAATAACCACGGGTGGCGGCAGCAAAAAGACCACTGATGATTCCGACAGCGCTAAAGGATTAAAGGCGGGTGTTAATATTACTATTGAGGGTGGTGAATTTAATATAGATTCTTCTGATGACGCTATCCACTCAAATGAGAGCATATTGATTACCGGGGGAAGTATTACTTTGAAATCCGGAGATGACGGCATACATGCGGATTATGGTATAGAAATTGACGACGGAGAAATAACCATTAAAAAATGCTTTGAGGGTATTGAAAGCGAGATTATAATAATTAATGATGGGTATATTGATATTACTTCAAGCGAAGATGGTATAAATGTCGTCAGCGCTGAAAATAGTTCCTCAGGATTTGGAGGACCCGGTCGAAATGACTTCAACACGGACTACTACCTCTACATCGGCGGCGGATATATTGCGATTGATTCTGTAGCTGACGGTATAGATGTAAACGGTTTAACATATATGACCGATGGTTATCTTATCGTAAACGGTCCTACAGAAAACATGAACGGTGCTTTAGATTCCGGCATCTTTTATATTAGTGACGGTTTCCTCGTTGCCGCAGGCAGCTCCGGTATGGCTGAAGCTCCCAGCACATCATCAACCCAGTATTCAATGATGATAAATTTCCAGGCACAACGGTCAGCAGGTACTTTATTTCACATTGAAAGCCAGTCCGGCAGCAACATACTTACATTTAAACCCACAAAGGCATATCAGTCAGTAGTGTTAAGCTCTCCTGATCTGCAACCCGGGACAACCTATAATGTTTACTCCGGAGGAAGCTCAAGCGGTTCGGAAGAAAATGGTCTTTATTCGAGTGGAACATATAGTGGCGGTACTTTGCTTACCAGCTTTACGGTTTCAAGTATTGTGACTACGTTAGGTTCTTCCGGTGGTTTTCCTGGTGGCCCGGGATTCTGATAATAAGATCGATTTGTCTGAATAAAGAAAGGTATGGGCAGAATTTAGATTTTTGTTAGAAAAAAATTCAAAGTGTCGAGCAAAAATAGAAATATCCTCTGTTTTTGCTTGACACTTTTTTACATAAATAGAGAGGACCATTTTTATATATCCCCGGATAGTGCATTTAACTTTAATTTTTTATTAAACTTAACGGTTTTTTTAAATGTTAGAGTCTTTTATTTATTAACATCTCATCTCTCATAACAACTCACTCTTCTGAAAATATAAAGGGTAAATGCACTATCCGGGTTTTTTCCCCGGCCTTAACCTTAAATCTTTCATATGTAGCAAAGGCAGTCAGCATGATAGGAAGGCACTCTATACCTTTATCCTTTATTTCCTTTAAAAAATAATAAATAAAGGAAGGCTTTATTAAGGAAGTTGAGAGATAAAAAGGGGATTTGATTCATTTAGGTGGATGCTTTCACCGCAGGGCCTTTTAAAAAATAGATATCCAGGGGTCCAACTCCCTTTTTCATTATTATATACCTGCATGTGTGAAGAGCTGTCATGTAAAAAATTTAATATCCGGATATCCTGAAATATACCGGAATCGGTCTCAATGCTTATTTGATCAGGCAATCCTTTTGATTTATTATTCCGAAGCAGGCAATTCACTGTTTTGGGAGCCCCGTTGTTAGAGTAAATTCCTCCTCCGTTAGAATTGGCCATATTGTCCTCTATGAAGCAGTCGATTATCTCAGGAAAGGAATCCTGGCAGAAGATACCCCCGCCTTTTTCTGCATAACCGTTTCTTATGGTAAACCCTTTTAACACGGAATTAGCGTCTTCATTGTGATCAAAACCCACAACGCTGCCAGTGGAATTGCCATCGATAAAGGTTGCGGAAGGACCGTTTTTAGAGCAAACGGTTATTGCCTTTCCTTTAAAATTGATGTTTTCAAAATAGGTCCCGTCATGGACAATGATGGTGTCTCCTTTTACAGCATTATCTATTGCCTTCTGGATAGAAGAGTATTGATGGTCTTCCCCGACACCTTCAGGAATGATTTCGGAAATATCAATGCCGAGCATTTTGGCAATTGGCGAGATATCTTCATCTGCATCAGGACAGGAAAAGTTTATTTCATAGATATCTCCGTCACCTTCCTGATATGAATAACACAAAGCCTCCGGGGAATTCGGGTCCGGGCACAATGAAGCGCCGGCTAAATAAAATCCCTTCAGGAAGGTATAGATTATGGGAAAATCATTAGGGTCTGCAATATAATTCTCATCTGAATCCATAACAGAGGTGAAAAAGTCCTGGTCCGAAGATCCGCTGTCTCCGGTTATTGTGCAAACGCCATCTAAAATCACTTTATGTTTATGGAACGTGTATTGATTTAAAAACTTATCCGCTATCACAAATTCCTTTCCGAACGATATATCTTCGTCTGTCACCAGAACAATAAATGATTTTTCCACACTTTTATTATTCGCTGAAGCCATGACCCTTATTTTGCCTGCAATCTTTGAAACGCCATAAGCGGGTGTGATTGTCAGGACATTATTAAGATCAATAGCTGCGTTTATATTATTATTGCTGCTAAAGGCGGTTAGATTTATATCGTCCCCGTTTTCATCCACAGCATCGATCAAAATCCTGTAAGGCCCATTTTCCCGGTTTATTATTATATTCTTGAAACTATTGTTGATTTTGGGTGCAATGTCGGAATTGTTCTCAATATATATCTTTTCCTGGTATGTCAGGGCACTCGTCGTTATATAGACCGCGTAATTAAGATAACCATCATCATATTTATAACACAATCTATTTGAACAAAGTGATGTTTTAATCCTGTATTTATCAACAGGGAATACAGCGGATATGGCATTTTCGTCAGATGCAACCAGATTGTTTTTTGAATTGTATATAGTTATATAAAACGCCTGGGTGGAAAAATGATATCTGGTGCCGCTGATATTGGTGGGTCCTTTTAGATAAACCTCATATTCATCAGTATCGTTTTCTGAATTGAACGTTCCGTAAATATACGGATGCAAATAGGTGTCTCCTGCTTCAAGGTTCACATAACAATCTGCCCCGCTGCAAGGCTTAATATTGTAATATATCTTTAAATCATCAGGTGGATAAACATGATTCGTGACAACTATATTTTGATCAAGAAAATAATATCCGTCGTCCTTGCCCTTCCAGCCAAAGTTCAGATGGATTTTTTTCCCTGCTCCATCCGAAGCATAACCATCCGCCACGCCCATGTGATCCGGAAAGCGAACCAGAACAGGTCGGCTGGCGTCTATTTCATTTCTTATGGTTTTAAAAAACAGATCTTCATCTGTCTTATCCATGATGTCTATTGAAGAAGAGTAGCCGAAATTTTTTATCAATGCGTTCATATTCACAATAGTAGGTGAAGAATCAACACCAAAATCGGTTTCATTGGCAATGCCCAGATCACTTATCAGCCTTGCAACCTCATCTTCTTTATATTGAGGTGTAAGCATATCGGTGATATCCGGCATATTTCCCCAATGATAATCCTTATAGAGAATGGCTTTTAGATATTGTCCGTTCCAATTATATGAGACTACTCCATTCCCGGATGATGGATACCTGTGATATTTCATTATTTGAGCCAGTGCTATACTCACGCAACCTGCTAAAACATGCTTCTCTCCGATCTCAGGCAAGAATTTATTAAATGGATGCTTTTGATTCCATCTTGTCTTTAATAAAAAGGTATCAGGGGTATATTTATATAAGACTTTATCTCTGGTGTAATTTAATAAAAAGTCCCATCTTTGTTGATTCTCTGCATTGATATTCGGCTTTTTGAGCGCCCTGATTGCTTCTTCTAAGGCCCTTGTATTATATTCCATTTCTTGCAGCAAAAAGTCTGTATATCCTTTTGGGAGTGTTTCAAAATCATTGAATAATGAATATGCCTTTATTGGAGTAAGATCCCTTGAAACAGAAATAAGGATAAATCCGCCCCATTCCAATTTTGCTAAATAAGCAATGGGTGTTTTAGTTAATGAACCATTAATCTCATCGCTTTCTATTAACCTTGATGAGATAATTTCTTTATCGCTGTGTAAAAAATTCAACAGGTTTTGAGCGATAATGCCATATTCGGTTTGTGCCTTTAAAACAAGTGGATTGCTGAAAAAAGAGATCAAAAAAAGGAACAGAGTTGTTAGAAAAAGGGACTGAAATTTGTTTTTTTGCATATTATTTTATTTTAATTTATTTTGACAAATTGTCTCCGGATACATCTAAGTTGTTTAAAAATATCTACCATTTCATATTCACCATATGCTGATTTTTTTCAGCCTAAACTATATTAATCCCTTATACAAAAATTCGTCAAACTCATATGCAAATATTGGACCCTTATATGAAGAAAAAGGGGAAAGCTTAAGTTTATCCAGCTAAATTTTGAGGGCAGATCAGGAAGCCCTGCATTTCAAGGTGCCTAATCTACCCCCTATCCAATGTTCCTTTAATAGTTAACGGTTATATTTCAAGATAGGAATAGTATTAAAAGAATGGTACCAATCCTAATGCCCCGGACTTTACGTTAGTCTTTGTCTTCATTTTAACTTCACCTCCCTTCTTTGTGTTTGATTGTTATTGAAATCTTATTTCCATTATCCTTCTTATGAAAGGATTTTGTCTTCTAATTTAATAGACGTAAAAAAATATCTTTTTCCCCCTGGTTTTTGAGAAAAAAAGGGGACGGTTCTATTTTTTGAAATTTAAAAGGGGAGGGTTCCGTTTTAACTCTGCTTCCTTCTTTGGATTTGATTATTGTTGTTATCCACTTTTCATTATTTTTGTTTATAAATTTACAAATTCATAAAAAACAATAGGTTGTAATTTAATTTGTTGTTTTTTCCCATTATTTATCCTAAAATTATATATAGATATTTTACAAACTATTAAAAAGTCATAGAAGGAGTGCGTTGATTTTTTTTGTAAAGCCTTTGCGGGCGAAGAAAACTTTTGGTCCTCCCAAAGGTAATCTGAACCACTAAATGACTTTTTAAGAATGATTTGTCATATTTGATTCTCTCCTTTGTTTCTTCCTCCTATTGAATTTATTTATTAGGGCCTTATTTATTAAGGATTTTTCATGCAAAAATAAGATTTGGAGGTTGAAATGTCTTCTATGAAGAAGCTATATGGCCATTTCATTAGTTTAAAAACAAAATTATACTCGGTCAATAAAGCAGGAATTGTTAAAAAATATGCGAATATAATTTTGCTTTTATTTTTAGTTGTCCTTATCAATCATTGTGGTAAAGGGGCCGGCCCTATAGAAG
>JBLIRS010000157.1:0-7877 GCA_049472415.1 bacterium
TCTCATTTTTAGGTTTACAACAATATTTTGATTTAGTCCTTTAATTTTTTCTTAATTATTTTACAGATGAAAATCCTTTTCCCCAGGCTTATAATAATACAAATAAAACCGTTCGCAGAGTTTAATCATATTTTCGCTGGAATATTCCTTCATAATTTTTAAATTATGACGTTCAGGATCCTCCAAAGGCCTGTTCAAAAGAATCAAGAGATTTCTCTTATCGCTAAATTGTTTATTTATCGTTCTCAAGAGCACATCTTCGTTCTTTAGCTCTTTTTCCAACCTTTCCCGCTCCTTATCCCAGATTATAAAGGTACCGAAACCTTTTTTTTCAGGGTACCAGAATTTTGTTTCTGGCAAAAAGGGTAAAAGAGCTGATCCAGACCAGCCTGGGTAGGAAACTATAATATGAGTTTTATTTAGGTTATTTCCGCGTATAAAAAACGCCATATCTTTTGCAGAAGAAAATTGATGTTTGTATTCCTTAATTGATAGAGCTATGGCACCAGAGACAGACAGTAATAATGAACAGACTATAACAAGCATACCTAAAGACCTTATTTTTTCACATTTATCTTTCATATTTAAAAGTATTTCCTTGCCATTTTTATACATCCAAAAAGCTATAATCCAAAAAATTATTAGAAAGAAATGGTGCCTCAATTCTCCGCGAAGTTTGAATATGAATATTCCAAACATCACAGAGTAAGAGCTATAAAGAAAAAATGTTGCTTTTTTGTTGTCTAAAAAAGAAAGCATTAGGATAATAAGCAATAGAACGGAGATAACTCCGACTATTATGCGAATATATCCCACATCAAGACCTGGAAATGCCCTCCATAGAATATCGAGTGAAAATGCGTTTGTGGCCGGTTCATATATATCACCAAATTCAAATCGCAGGAAACGACTTGCCTCCCCTTCATCTGCAGTTGGAATAAGGGACAACATAGAAAATACAAATCCTGATATCATTATTGCAATTGAAATATAAAATGTTTTCCATTCAATTCTCTTGCGTACGTCAATTATAAACAGAATAGTTAAAAAGAGAGCAGCTGTTAAACAGAGGTAATGAATATTAAATATTAAACTTATAAACAAAGCATAAATTATGGGGTATTTTTCTCTCTTATCATATAGTGCAGTGACCGAAAAAAGCAAAAACAAGCAAAGAGCATAACCACGGGCTATGGTGCTATATTCGATGAGAAAAGGAGTTGAAAATGTTAATAGAACTTTTATCGTTTTTGAAAAGGGGCTCCATACGAGAAAAATAAAGATACCTGCCCAGGCAATTATGAGATTCACAACAAAAATCGAGCCATAGGGAAGCTTGAGTACGTCTAGGAATTCGAGGATGGCATACCAGAGCATCGGATGACCAGAGTAAGACAACATTTTAAAGATAGAACAAATCCCCAAATCCCGTGCCATCAGCCAATCTTGTGCTTCATCGCGCCATGGTTCATGATGCATGGCCAAAAAACTGGTTATCAATATAAAGCCTCCAAGAACCAAAAAAAGGAATAACCAGTCTTTCTTTATACTCAGCCTAGCATGCTCGAGTCTGGTAATTTTATTAACAATATTTCTTATTGCTTGAGGCATAACGAAATATCCTAGATTTTATAAAATTCCACAGAGGAAAATTCAACCTTGGCTCATAATAGCATATGTAGTAATTATTTTTGCATTCTGTACACTTCTTTAGGCTCTCTACTTTTTTCCTATATTCTGGTGACCGTATTAGTTTTTTTATAGATACTTTAGACAATTTGGTACCATTTTTTCCTTGAAGGCCCTCTAAACATGGAAACAATTGATTTTGAAAGATCTCAAGATGATGAAATCCATATAGGCAATCACTCCCACTAAAAATCATCTTTTCAGGAGTTAATAAAAAAGCCTTATAGTTTTCCAAGAATGCTCTGGAATTGCATACATAATCAGATTTCTGTATCTCATCGATGGCAGAAAGCAAATATTTTATTTCTTCAGCCTGAAATAATTGTCTAGATTTTTCTCTATCCGGTTCGGTATCAAATAATAGTTGCTGATTAAAGGGTTGCACTTTTATTTTTACGTTTAATTTTTCTGCAATTTTTACTGCGTTTAGAGCATTTTCAGGAGAAGTAGGATCTAAAATCGTGTTAAGCACAATGCTTGTCTCAGGCGAATGTATCTTTACATTCTCAACAGCTTCCATTACTTTTTTAAATGAATTCTTAATGCCTCTATTCTGATCATGAAACACTTCGTCTCCATCTAGGCTGAAACTGATTTCAGATAACAGTGCTTTTTTTAGCTCTTTGGCCCTATTTTGGTCCATTAAAAAACCGTTTGAAACAAGATGAGTGAATAAAATACCGGATTTTTTAGCATGAGCCAGTGAATCAAAAAGATGAGGTACAAGGAGGGGTTCGCCACCACCGATAGCGAGATATATCAAATCCATTCGACCGAGTTCATTTATGATTCTTTTTGTCTCTAACTCTGACATTTCATCATCAGATTCGAGCTTCCATAAATTACAGAAATTACATTTAAAATTGCATTTAGTTGTTATAAAAAAACCACAGCCAAGAGGTGATGGCTGTCGTCTTATCATGTACTTCAAATGCCAGAGAAATGATCGGTAGGCAATCTGGGAAACAGAAGTTTTCTGGATAATATCTTTAATCACGATAATTTATCGAAGCGCCTCTAATAAATCCATCATTAGTACTGTCTAAAAAGGTCAACGAAATAGCCTTCTGTTTGCCCAAGCAAGTTTTATAAATGACAGAAAGGTTCTTTTCTCAGCCTTAATACAAAGAAAAGAATAGGTAACCTTAAAAATCAATTTAAATATAATATTATGAGGAAATTTCAAAAAAATTTTCATAAGCGGTGATATCCAAGGAAACAGAACCATAAGTTGAAAAAAAGAGTGAAAATTTAGAATATAATCTCTATCCACATTCTTTAATATTGTATCATTAAAAAAAGAATAGGGCACATTATCAAAATTGAAATCTGCATCCAAATAATTATTGGATATTGCGTAATCCGCAAGCTTTGTCTCTGGATACGGCGTGTAAATTGAACACCACGGGAAATTGGGTTTTATTGTTTGATTTATTTTGAGTGTCTCAAACATTTCCATGCGTGTTTCAGAAGGAAATCCCACCATATTAAAAGTTCTGAACTTGATTTTGTATTTTTTAAGAAGGTTTGAAACCTCAAGAATTTTTTCATTCGTGTATTTTCTTTGAAGTAGGTCTGACCTTATTCTTTCTGATCCAGATTCAATTCCAAAAGCAATCATATGACAATTCGTATCTCTCAACAGTTTGGCAATGTCTTCAGTAATGAATTCTGGCCTCATTTGACAGGTATATGGGATATCAAATTTATGACTGAATCCTGTAAATAGTTGTTCGATAAATGTCTTATCTCCACCTAAATGATCTGCTCCTAAGAGCACAGCCTGTGTTCTCGGATAATTGGCTATGACACTTTGAACCTCTGAAAAAATACGATCAATGCTGAACGAACGGGTGTATCGTCCTTTTCCTTTAAACAGCTCTCTCTGATTGTGGTTATGGCAATATGCACAGGAAAACGGACAGCCTCGTGTTAGCCAGACCATGGGGTAAGAGGTATTTGCTAAAAGCGGTATATCTTTATAAGCAGAATAGTCCGGGAAAGGGAGCTCGTCCATTGGGATCACAAGATTTCTCATTTTGTTATGGCTCACTTCTCTTTCTCTTTTCCAGGAGATATTTTGGACATGACTATAGTCTTCTGATCTCATTTCCCAGGAATCGAGCAATTCTTTTGTTGCCTCTTCCCCCTCGCCCCTGCATATAAAATCTATATCCTTATTCAGCACAAAGTCTTTACATAGAGTTGGATGAATTCCTCCAACTAATGTTTTACAATCAGGACGATATTTCTTTACTTTTGCAGCAGACTCTAAAACCAGCTTGTGGATTCCGGTCAAACAGGGAAAACCAGCAAAATCCGGAGAGAAATCCTTAATTTCTTTTTCGAGCAGGCCATCCCGCTTATCTATGACAACCTTATAATGATGTCCAGTGGATTTTAAAATTCCGCAAATATAATAAATGCCAGGATATGTATATGTCTGATTTTGTATAAATAATATTCTGGCCATCAAATTATCATATGTATGAAGGCTGCTACAAGTTTACTTGTTTCTAAACACCTTTATCAGAATCCAGTTCTTCAAAAGATATAGGATTGACAGGATGACGGTCTATGCTGACAGGAACAGTTGAACCTAATAATGGTCTGACATATTTATCAATGTATTCATAGTCCACAGCGATCAAGCAGTCACGGGTTCTTTTTTTAAAATCCGGAAAATTATGCATTCTTCTCCATATTTTTTGCAAACTCTCCTCACGGATATTCCCAAATGAAATTGGATTCATTCCGCAGCTTGAGACATCTCCATAGCAGGATACCCCTATTTTTTCCCGGCCACCAGGACATTCCTGACGCATCGATAGATTTATTGTAAAATCACAGCGAATTCGCGAGTGGCTTTTCATTAAACTCAGCATATACTCCCATTCATCCCTAGTTAACAGAACATCTTTTTCTTTTTCTAATCTACCAGAAAGACAAGCTGGCGAGAAGACGATCCCTGTTCCGGTCTCTGTGGCCAATTTAACCATCTCCTTCATGTTATCCATACCATTGTGCATTATAATGGTGCTAAGGCAAACAGTGAATCCCTGCTTCTTTGCAATGTTTATAGACTCGATCACCTTTTTAAAATGTCCGGGTATTCGCCGAAAAGAATCATTATCTAGTTCATTGCTGCCATCTAGGCTGAAATGTATCGTGCCTACTCCTGCACTCTTTAAATCTTTTAAGAAATCCTCATTTAGGTTTAGTGAGTTTGTCACCAAGGCGACTATGGTATTACCAGGATCTAATACTGAAATAATATCAAACAAATCACTACGCAGTGTTGGCTCTCCGCCGGAAAGTGTAACTGTAAATGCACCGAGCATTGAGGCCTGTTGCCAAAGGTTTTTATATTCCTCCACTGATAGATATGAATCGTTTTCTCTTTTTGTATTAGCTGCATAACACATTACACAATTAGAATTACATTCAGCCAAAAGTGAAAGCTCCACTGTTCGCAAAACCGTCTTTTTCAGTAAAAGGGTTTTTAAATAATCCGAAAATATTTTTGAAAGTAATTTATACTTATTCCAAGGGATAATGCTACTATGATAAGCATAATGTCTGACTTTTTGCAGTATAGAATTACTATTGTAACTCATGGATATATACGGTTACTTTTTCCTCAACAAAACGAACATCTCTCCCGCCTTAATAACAAAAGCACAAAATTGGATCTTTTGCGGCAAAGAATCGATTAATCTAGCAACAATAAGGGTAAATCTATTTTTTGAATATGCTTTTAGAATATTAGAACAATATTTAAGAGTAAGCGTTTTATAGGCAGAACTCATAATAACGGGATCGAAACTATCAGCTAAAAGTGCAATTATATTTAAACGGTTATAGTAGAATAAATGTTCCACTTTATAATGAGGCCAATTCATCCTCATTAACTTATTAGATATTGACGATGTATCAGGGGTGACTATCATTAAAAACCCTCCTGGTTTCAAAATATCAACGATGATGTTTATAAGTCCATTAGGGTTCACTTGGTGTTCAAATACGTCTGAAAGAGTTATGATATCAAAAAAACTGTTATGGAAATCCCTCTTTTTAAGGGCTCGCCCGATTATCTTATTCTCACCAAATTTCTCCACACATTTTTTAACGCCTTCGGAAGAAATCTCTACACCATATACATCAAAACTCGATTCTTGAAACACATCTAGTAATTCTCCGGTAGCGCAACCAATATCCAGCAAACGTCCTCTCTGGATGAATGGTTTTATCCTGGATAAATAACCTTGAAAAGTTTTTTTTTTATCTTTGAAACTTCTGCTTGATACTTTTCCAGATTCCAAGATTTGTAATAATCGGAATATATTCTGGTGAGTTTATTATCATCAGGGGCAGGATCAAGAAATTGCAGGCCGCATTGATGGCATTCAATTAATGGATATTGATTGATCATACCTATTTTTTTGGTATTTTTTTTATGATTGGCAAAACATGGGTCGTGAATTTTGGGAAATATTCTTGACATGAAAACTTTTTAATCTAATCAAACACTATATATAGCGAAAACTTAGTATTTTCTATCAATCTTTATCAGAATTGTCAAGATATTGAGGCTCTAAACCAAAATGTGGGGTAAAATATATGAGTATTTCTAATTAATCCCTGAAAATTTCAGGACTCCGAATAGAATAAGTCTATTACGTGTGTTTTTCTTTGTTATAAGCTATTTATTTCGATTACAGGAAATTACCCGTATCATTTAGCCCACGTTTTGTTATAAACCATCATGCAATTGACAAATTCAGGATTAGTTGATATTCTTCGGAAATAATTATGGGAGAACTCGGGATGGGAAAATGAAATG
Organism: bacterium; assembly: GCA_049472415.1. Classification (GTDB taxonomy): domain Bacteria; phylum SZUA-182; class SZUA-182; order DTGQ01; family JAFGSM01; genus JBLIRM01. The sequence goes on from JBLIRS010000157.1 coordinate 6,533, forward strand.
CTTCAGATGCAACGCCGAAAATTCTCCGGATACGCGTTTTTGTAGAAACTGTGCCACACCTTTACAAACTCCAGAGGAGCCAACCCTCATAAGGTGCAAACAATGTAATGCTGAAAATCCCCCGGACGCACGATTTTGCGGAAATTGTGCAGCAGAGCTCTATACATCAGGGGGATCTACCATCACCTTCGATACTCCAGTCAACAGACTAAATATTGGCACCAAATTTGCTGAAAGATACCAAATCATCGAGGAGCTGGGCAGAGGAGGAATGGGCACAGTATACAAAGCCCTTGACACTGAAGTGAATGAGAAAATTGCGATCAAACTCTTAAATCCAGAAATTTCGAACGATGAGAGGACTATTGTAAGGTTCAGGAACGAACTGAAATTGGCTCGTAAAGTTTCTCACCAATACGTCTGTCGAATGTATGAGTTGATGAAGAAAAACGGAACATATTTTATCACTATGCAGTATGTTTCGGGAGAAGACTTGAGGAGCACAATAAATCGAGTGGGACAGCTCAGCGTAAAAAAAACTCTCGAATACACAAGGCAAATATGCGAAGGTTTGAACGTTGCTCACCGGCTAGGAGTTGTCCACAGAGATTTGAAGCCTCATAATATCATGATTGATAAGGATGGGAAGGTCCGGATCATGGACTTTGGGATAGCCCGTTCTCTCAAATCGACTGGGCTGACAGACTCGGGAGTCATGATTGGAACACCCCAGTACATGTCCCCTGAACAGGCATCTGAAGGTGATGTTGATCAGCGATCAGATATTTATTCATTGGGTATTATAATTTTTGAACTTTTAACGGGCACAATTCCGTTTAAAGGGGATACATCTGTTGGAGTAGCCTTGAAGCACTGCACAGATTTGCCTCCCAATCCTAAGAGCCTAAATCCAGATATCCCTGAAGAGCTAAATCAGTTGATTCTGAGATGCCTTGAGAAAAAAAGAGAAAGGAGACCTCAAACTGTTGAAGAAATCCTTACCGAAATAACCAGGATCCAAGAAAGTTTATCAGACAAACAGCCCATCTCAATTCCGATGTGGAACCGGATAAGACGAAATATAAAATATATTATTCCAGGGACTATTATCCTGGCTGCCATGGTTTTATTTATTGTATTCCCCATATTGCAACCTAAGTTAAAAGTCACGATCAACAGCAATCCACCAGGAGCTCTGGTGTATTTAGGGAAAAAGCAAGTGGGATCATCCCCTGTAATAAACGTTTCCCAATATACGCAAACAGGCGTTTATAACTTCACTGGCTATTTTGCTGGAACCCAGAATTACACCGCCAGCTGGGTGACTCGCTGGCTGACCGTGCTC
>JBLIRS010000158.1:0-7848 GCA_049472415.1 bacterium
CCGGCTTTGAGGCATGGTATCCCAACGTTGCCCTCCTCCCTGACAACCGTCCGGTATTTACCTGGTCTCAGCATTCTGCTGACCGGGTAACAATCAGGACCCTGGAGTCATCCGTTTTTGCTGCATTTCTGGCTGATAAAACATCCGGCAATTCCCCCCTGACAGTGACCTTCTCAGATTATTCCGGTTTTGACATAATCTCCAGAAATTGGGATTTTGGGGATGGGGAGGAAAGCACAGAAAAGAATCCGGTACACCAATATACTATTCCCGGCGTCTATACCGTTTCCCTGACCGTAGCCAATGATGCCGGTTCGGATACAAAGATTATCCAAAATTACATCACGGTTAAAGAAGCTTCCTTTATCCAGTCTGCTATTGATAATGCCGAGGATGGGGAGGTCATAGTTCTGCCTGAAGGGATCTATTATGAGACCATCAATTTCATGGGCAAGGCCATAACTCTCCAAAGCACCAACCCGAATAATCCTGAAGTGATAGCGTCTACTATTATAGACGGATATGAAAGTGGCAGTGTCGTTACATTTGATAAATATGAAGGGGCCGCCAGTGCCCTTAACGGCATTACCATACAAAACGGAAAGGCATGGGGAGGGAGAGAATATGGCGGCGGAATATATTGCTTCCGTTCCTCACCCACTATTACCAATTGTATCATTTCCGGGAACTTCGCTGTCAATAAAAATTCAGCCTTTGGATACGGCATCGGGGGGGGGATCTACTGCGGTTTATATTCTTCTCCGACAATCAATCATTGCAGAATCACCGGAAACTGCGCTACTGATACAGGAGGGATCTATTGTGATTACAGCTCATCAGCGACAATCACTAATTGTCTTGTTTCAGACAACTATGCCTCTAAAAGTGGCGGGGGAGGGACTTTATTAAGTTCCGCTGTGTCTGTCAAAAATTGTATTATACGCAACAATATATCCGAGGATGGCGGAGGCCTGTATTGCCGGAATTCTCCCCATATCACCAATTGCCTTATTTACGGGAACCATGCCTCTGCAAGCGGCGGGATTCATATAAAGTCAAATTCCACTCCCCTGATCATGAACTGTACCATTACAGGAAATTCCTCAGCTACAGAAGGCGGCGGAATGTATTTCCCATATCCTGCGCCCTATCCGGTATTCACCAATTGTATAATCTGGGGAAATTTTCCTGATGAAATAAATGGTAATATAGCAATTACTTATTCCGATATCCGGGGAGGTTTTGAAGGGGAGGGAAATATCAGCGCAGATCCCATGTTTGCAGATCCCCTTTCTGGATGTTATGCCCTTCAACCTGATTCACCCTGCATTGATAAGGGAACGGACCAGTATGCACCAAATGATGATATAAAAAGCTTTCCCAGGCCTTCAGGAAATGGATATGATATGGGGGCGTACGAGTATGATTCAAGTCCATATTTTTATAATCTAAAACTCGATCCCGGTTGGAGTATGATCTCTCTGCCTGTGATACCTAATGATTCCACAATAGGGATACTCTTCCCGCAGGCAGAGGCAGTATATAGATATAGAGATGAATATGTATTCATGAGTGCCGATGAGGAGCTTCAGAAAGGTGAGGGGTATTGGATCTTTGTCCCGGAGGCATGTGATTGTAATATCTCCGGCACCCCATTTTATATGTATTCAATTGAGAATGTTCAACCCGGCTGGTCAATGATCGGATCATGCACCAGCCTGTCTAATGTGTCCGCAGCTAATGGGACCATTAACGCGGTATTCGGATTTGATAAAGGATACTCATACATCGGTAAAGGTAATAACACAGGGCCATTATCTCCCGGAGAGGGATATTGGATAAATCTGTCCGGGAAGTCAGATATTACAGTGCGAAGCGAGTAATAAGCAAGCTTTTAAAATCATCGCCTTCAGCTATGGCAAGTACTTCCGAAATATCATCAAGGCTGCCAGCCAGGCAGTGGCCTAAGGAGACTGATTTTGTTTGATAAGTTTTATTCCGCCGTGAGGGTCTTATCATCTCCGGCAGACCCCGGCGTAAAGCCTCGTTGACCATAACTTTGAAATTAACCTTTCTATCCTTGCACATCGCTCAATAAGAGCAGAAATATCATCGTCTAATGTAAGTGTTGTTCTCATACATCAAAACATAATATAATTGATGTCTTGATGCCAAGTCGGAACTTATTAATATTGTTATAAAATTTTGCTGTGCTTCTTAGAAATTAATTCATATGTTCCTAATTCTTCTTAGGGTGATGCATTTACATTTACCAATTTCCCTTGCCAAGATTAAACTAATAAACTAACACCGTCCCCTTATTTTACTTATTTTAAAAGCAGATCTTCTTTTTCTCTTAACTTGGCAGTTAAAAGAGCAGAAAATTGGTCATGAGTATTACCCAGATTGTCCATTCGGAGAGTTGCTTCATTAAGGAGGTCTTTACTTTCCTGTGAAGAACATGTTGTACCCTTCATGCATTCGATCAATGCTAAAATTGCGTTGTGTGCCTTTCTAAAGGAGTGATGCAGGCTCTTAGGCTCTTCAGAGTGATTTTCCTTATCATCCAGAAATGCTATAGCTGTATGATTATCAAATAAAAGGGCCAGTTTGTTTTGATTAGCAAGCACTTGATCATTCCAATTCTTAACGATAATAAAATATTCTTTCCATAAATCTCGTGCGGACTGAAGACGGTCATCGGATAACTCAAAATATATCCTCCTTAAAAAGAATATTCTCTGATTAGCTAATGACAAAAGGTTTTCCTGCGTCTCCCTTGCTTCTTGAAATTTCTCTTTAAATATTTCAAAACGTGCCTTACTTTTCCAGGATTTCTCATGATAAAAATGGTTAATAATTGTTCCTGCAACCGTTGTAAACAAAAAGCCCGCCAGTATCAATACAAACGGAGTGTTCAATGCATCGATAAATGTCTTTCCTTTGTTTTTTATTTCCGGCACAATTCCCTTCGGCTCCTTGCTTTCAATTATTAATTAATGGAAATATATAGAAGATTTATATCCCTGTCAATCAGAATATTTATTCTTAAAAATTAATAATAGGGGCTTACACCTCTCTAATAATCTTCCGGAAGTCGATGTAGCCTTACTATAAAACTTGACTCAAGCCTCTCTATGATGTTAAATAGTTTTTAGTTCGGATTTGAACTGTCTCCTTACTTTAAAGGTTTTTTGTTTAGCCTTATGATTTATTCCACAGGATATTGAATGCTTAAAAAAAAGGTAAGGAAAGGGGGAAAAAAATGGGAAAAAAGAATAGTATTTTATTCTTGTTGATATTGTCATTGCTGCTTTTTAAAAACGGTAGTGCCTTTGGATATTATAATTCTTCTCGACATTTTGGCATTTCCAATCATAATACTTTCAATACCTTTAATTCTTCTCTAAATTCTGGTATTTCTTCTCATAGATCTTTTTATAAATCTACCAGTACGTTCAATAGTTTAAGTAATAACAATTCTTTCTATAATCATCGTTCAAACAATATTATTGATGGCATTACGAACCCCGCCAGCCCTTACTATAGATTATGGCATCCTCCCCCCGCACAGCATATATATAATCATGCCCCTCCTTCTGCAATCCATCTTCTGCATCATAATAATATGTTTCCGAAGTTGTTAAATAATAACTCTTTTTTTGTTTATAGAAGCCCTACAAAGTTATTTTCCACATCCTCAGGACAATATTTTGATTTTAGCGTTGAAGGCCTTCGCGAATATCTGGATGAGAAACTGATAAATGATAATTTAGCAAGCTATAAAGAACTCGATCCTTACATTAAAGAATTAGAAGATAAAAAGAAAAACGCCCAGTTCACTAACGTTATATTAACAATAGCAGGTATTTCCATGGCCATTTTAGGGTTTAACAAAAAAGAAACCAATGAATTCGGAATGGAAAGAAATGAACCAAATAAAGGACTTGTTTTTAGTGGTGCAGGATTGATTCTGGCGGGTTTTTTTACCTATAATTCAGTTAAGCCAAAAAGAAAAGATCTTATGGCATTTATCGACGAGCACAACATTAAAAATCCAAACAATCTATTGAAAGTGGGTTTGAACAAAAATAAATTGGCGAAAAATATTTCTACAGATTCCGGAAGAAGGCAAATTAAAACAACGGGTAGAAGGATTATTTCCCAGAAGGCATATTTAAAATAAAAGTTGCCAGTGTATCATTTGAAATTCTAAGCTGGAATTCAAAAAGAATTGAATACCTCAAAGTGAATTTGCCTGCGTATAATATTAATTGTATTTAAACTAATAAACTAACACCGTCCCTCTATCCCCTCTTTTCAAGAAATAACAGCATTATCAAGCACTACTGCTCTACCTGGTTCATTTAATTGGTGTGATTATGGCGGTTGCTCATCAGTAAAAGATCAGGACGGGTGTGGTTCTTGCTGGGCCTTTGGTACTGTAGGCCCGCTTGAATGTAATATCATGATACAGGGTGGCCCGGAAAAAGATCTCTCTGAGCAATATTTAGTTTCTTGCAATTGTGATGGATGGAATTGTTCTCAAGGAGGATGGTGGGCCCATGATTACCATGAGTGGAAATCTTGTTACCCTGAAACCGAGCCAGGGGCTGTGTTAGAAGCAGATTTTCCCTATGTAGCCTTGGACGTCCCGTGTGGAGGTTCACATGCCCACAATGAACTTATAGATGATTGGGTCTATATAGGAAGTAGTAGCGGAACACCATCTGTGAGCGCGATTAAACAAGCAATTCTTGACTATGGCCCTATCTCGGCAGGGGTTGCAGTAACTTCCCGGTTTCAAGGGTATACAGGAGGGATTTTTAACTATAACTGCATTTTTTGTGCTGTAAACCATGCGATTGTTTTAACAGGGTGGTATGATGACCCAACTGTTACAAATGGTGGATATTGGTACCTAAAAAATTCATGGGGAACCGGTTGGGGAGAATCCGGATATATGCGAATTGCCTATGGTGTTAGCAAAGTAGGCTATTCTGCTAATTATATTGTTCGTTCATCAGGATGTACTTATAACTCGGACTGCGATGACAATGATGTATGCACCACCGACTCATGTGATCCTGAAAATGGCTCCTGTTTACATGAATCCATTAGCTGTGATGACAATGATGCTTGCACCACAGACTCTTGTAATCATGCAACTGGGTGCATTCATACTCCAATAGTCTGTGATGATGATAATGTATGTAATGGGATCGAGACCTGTAATCCTGCAGTGGGATGCCAGGCAGGAACTCCTCTGGTCTGTGATGATGGTGATGCATGCAATGGAGAAGAGACCTGTGATCCTATAGCAGGGTGCCAGCAAGGAACAACCCCGGTCTGTGATGATGATAATGTATGTAATGGGATCGAGACCTGTAATCCGGCAGTGGGATGCCAGGCAGGAACTCCTCTGGTCTGTGATGATGACGATGCATGCACCACAGACTCATGTAATTCTGCAACCGGGTGCATTCATAGCCAAATAGTTTTGTGTAGTAACAACGATGGATGTTGTCCAGAAGGTTGCGAAGGACAAGATAATGATTGTTGTTTACCGGCTGAAGCATCATGTACCGATGATTCAGACTGTTGCTCTGTCAAGTGCAGAGGTAAAGCAGGAGGGAAAGTCTGCAGGTAGTAGATAAAATTTTACTTTACAAATAATAAATTTCTGAAAATGTTTTAATGTTAGAAACGGCTGGGAAGGATAATTATTCTCCTGGCCGTTTCTTTTATTTTAGCCGAATTTACACTGAAAAGTCATATCAACCAGGATTTTTACACAGTAAAAATTCAACAAAAGCAAAATAGGAAATTTTCACATGGTAAGGAATTAAAAGAAAAAATGAGCCTTACAATAATTGTATAAATAATTGTATAATTGAATGACGCTGTAAAAATCCATAAGGATTTTCTTTGTCAGGAAACATAAAGAAAGCATTATGTAGGTCTTGATCTGGAAATTATTATTTTATTCAGTTTCCTCTATCCCGAAACGCTCCATTTTATTTCTGAGGGTATTGCGATTGATTCCAAGAAGGGATGCGGCCTGGACCTTGTTTCCTCTGGTGAGGCGTATCGCCCTTTCGATCATCCCTTTTTCGAGAATGGACATTATGTCAAGCCCCGGGGTATCCTTCACCGCTTGAGTAATGCTTTCAAATAATTTATCCATCAATGGCTCCAGCGCCTCCGCGAATTCTTCCTCCATCGCCTGTCCCATACCTTTTGCACATAGGATCTGATCAGGCAGATGCTCGACATGGATCTCATTGCCCTTGCATATGACGATGGCCCTTTTGATCACGTTTTCCAGCTCTCTGACGTTCCCGGGCCAATGATAATTCATAAATAATTCCATGGCGTCATCTCTGACTCCCAAAATATCCTTTTGCATGTCCTTTTTGAAACGGGAGATGAAATAGCTTATCAGCATGGGGATATCTTCCCTTCTGTCCCTGAGCGCCGGGAGGTGAATGGTCACCACGTTCAGCCTGTAGTAAAGGTCTTCCCTGAACCATCCCTCTTTGACGCCAACCTCCAGATCCTTATTTGTGGCGGCAATCAACCGGACATCCAGTTTGATGGTTTCGGAGCTCCCAAGCCTCTGGATTTCGCCTTCCTGGATAAACCGGAGGATTTTTGCCTGGACATGGATGGGCATATCCCCGATCTCGTCAAGAAATATGGTCCCTGTGTGCGCCTGTTCAAACCGTCCGATCCTCTTATGATCCGCCCCTGTGAAAGCCCCTTTTTCATGTCCGAACAGCTCGCTCTCCAGGAGATTCTCCGGAATGGCTGCACAGTTGATGGATAAAAAGGGGCGATGATTTCGCATGCTGTGATAAAAGATAGCCCTTGCTACAAGCTCCTTTCCCGTGCCGCTTTCTCCTGTGATCAGGACATTGACCTCTTTCCCCGCGATCTGTCCGATGGTCTTGTAGACCTCCTGCATATGGGAAGAATTTCCCACAATGCTTTCCCCTTCCCATTGCTCTTTTTGGTCAGTCTGATAAGATACCGGGCTTCTTACTGATTTGGCCACCTGGATGGCCTTCCGGACAGTTTCCCACATCCTGGGAATATCAAAGGGCTTCAGGATATAGTCAAAGGCCCCCAGTTTCATGGCCTTGATCGCCCTGTCCGTGGTACCATGTGCTGTTGCCATGATGACCTGCAACCCTGGATTTTCCTCCTTGATGGCCGCAAGAAGATCAAGGCCTGAAATACCCGGCATAACGATGTCGATAAGGGCCACATCAGGCATGGCCCCCTGTCTGAGAAGCTCCAGTGCCTCCCGGCCGTTTCTTGCCATGAGCGTTTGCATACCTTTTTCCTCAAACATACGCTTCAGTGAATAGCGCACTCCCCGGTCATCGTCTACAATAAGGATTGTTTCCGGCATTTTTATGTCCCCTCGGAATTTGCCAATGGCAGAATGATATGAAAGATGCTCCCTTTTCCCTCTTCGCTTTCAATAAAGATTTTACCATTGTGGGCCTCGATTATCCTCTTGGTGATGGACAGGCCCAAACCTATACCCTCTTCCTTGGTGGTGAAGAAGGGTTCGAAGAGTTTTTTCCTGACAGATTCTGGTATCCCTATCCCTTCATCCTGAAAGGAAATGTTTATATTTTCCCCATCCCTGACAGTGGAAATAATCAGTTTCCCCCCCTCGGACATGGCCTGCATGGCATTAAGGATGAGATTCAAAAAAAGCTGTTTCATCTGATCCTTATCCGCTAAAACAGGGGGAACAGGCTGTAAATTCTTATGAACTTCTATATCATGCTCGTTTAACTCATGCCTTATGATGAGAAGCGTCTCTTCAATGAG
>JBLIRS010000159.1:0-7809 GCA_049472415.1 bacterium
TATGGCGGCCTTAGCAGCATGTACGGCCTTACCAGTCTTAGCGGACTTGGCGGACTCGGCCTGCTTGGTAGCATGTACGGCGGCCTCTATGGGATGTATGGCGGTTTGATGGGCGGGCTATATGGCATGTATGGCGGCCTTAGCAGCCTTTACGGCATGTACGGCGGCTTGATGGGCGGTCTATATGGCATGTACGGCGGCTTGATGGGCGGCCTCTATGGCATGTACGGCGGCTTGATGGGTGGTCTCTATGGCATGTACGGCGGCTATATGGGTGGTATAGGCAGTTCAATCCTCTCATCATTATTAAGCAGTCCGACCACAACGGCAACTACACCTGTGGCGGCAACGCCGGTCGTAACTACTGCGACACCTGTAGCAACGGCAACGGCAGTGGCAGCGGGTCTTGGACTCATCCCGTTCTTCTAATAAAAATTTTTTTTGAAATAATCGGGATATCCCTTATTCCACTCAGGGAATAGGGGATATCCCTTTTTTTATTTTTTCAACCACATATATTTGATTTTATCACTTTTAATCCAAATCCTGCATTTTAATTTGAAAAAACCCATACAATTGTTATATAATTTTTCTCATGCAAATATGGAAGAAGGGATTAGCCCCGACTTAACCAACCGAGGATTTTGGGTGCATAAGGAGCATTGACACCCTTTCCTGAATTGCCTATACTTTTTCCAATTATGTTAAAAGAAAACAACTCAGAAAATATTATAAAATATCTTTGGGGGATCGGCCCTTGGCTGGCAGTTACTGCTCTCCTTATAATAGCGGTTATGCTGGGTTTAAGGATATCCAGCGAAAAAAAACGGATAAAGGAGGAAAAGCTTGCTGCCTATAAAAACGAACGGCCACCGGCAACGGTGATAGTACAAGAGGTACAACCTGCAGAAGTTGTGGATCGTATCAACCTGCCCGCGATTATATCTCCCCAGGAAGATCTGACTGTTCTGGCTGAGGTAGGTGGGCCCATAGTCTCCATTTCGGCAAATGAGGGAGACATAATAAAAAAGGGAGATGTCCTCGCACAGATAGATCCGCGCGACTACCAGAACCGGCTTAACCAGGTTCAGGCCTCCTTCAATCTCGCAAACCTGGATTTTGAAAGGATCTCAAAGCTTGCAAAGACTGACGCAGCTTCTCAGTCACAGTTAGACACAATACAGGCGAGATTAAAAGAAACAAGGTCCTCACTTTCAGCCGCCAAACTGGACCTTGAAAGATGTACCATCACTGCACCCATATCAGGATTTATAAACAAAAGGTTCGCAAAGCTGGGTCTCCTGGTAAGCAGATCCGATCCGCTTTTTCAAATCCTGGACACCAGCCGGGTCAAGGTCGAGGTAGGGGTCCCTGAATCCGATGTGGAAGCAATCAGCAATCTTCAAGAGGCGGAGATTACCATAGAAGCCCTGGATAATTTGAAGGTCAAGGGTGAAAAAATCTTTTTATCCCGGCAGCCGGATAGTTTTGCAAGGGTATACAATCTGAAGCTTGAGGTGAAAAATCCCGATAATCTTCTCAGACCGGGTATGTTTGCAAGGGTGGACCTGATAAAGGCAAGATATCCGGATTCCTTTGTCGTTCCGCTTTATTCTGTAATTACAAACAATGACGAACACTACTTATATATCATAAATGATGACAAGGCACATTACCGTCCGGTAAAACTTGGTGTTCTTGAAGGGTGGCAGGTTCAGATTGTCGAAGGGATTAAACCCAATGACCGGGTCGTTGTGGTTGGTCAAAGAAACCTGGAAGACGGGCAATCTGTTCAGATTATTCGAACCATTCGGGACCCTGAAGAGCTCCAGAAATGATTATAAGCGATACTGCCATCCGTCAAAGGATCAGTGTGATGGTACTGTCTCTGATTATAATCGTCTGGGGCCTGTATTCCTATTTCTCACTCCCCAGGGAAAGCTCCCCTGATATTACAATACCCAATGTATTTGTATCCACCTCATATCGAGGTGTCTCCCCTGCTGATATAGAGAAATCCATCACCATCCCTATTGAAAAAAAACTCAAGGGATTGGAGAATGTCAAAAAGATCCAGTCTGTCAGCTCGGAAGGTTTGTCTTCCATCAATATAGAGTTCATTACCGGCACGGACATTGATGAAGTCCTCCAGAAGGTAAGGGACAAGGTAGATGAAGCGCACTCGGAATTGCCTTCGGACCTTGAAGAGGACCCCTCTGTGTTTGAGGTAAATTTTTCCGAGCTTCCTATTCAAGTGCTTTCCCTGAGCGGAGACATAGGCCTGGCGCGTCTCAAGAAGATTGCAGATGACCTCCAGGATGATATCGAGGCCATACCGGGGGTGCTGGAATGTGAGGTAAGCGGAGGGCTGGAAAGGGAGATACGCATAGAACCCTATGCCAAGCGTCTGGCCTATTACGGTATCCCTTTCACATCCCTGCAGGAGGTTATTTCCGGAGAAAATCAAAACGTGTCCGGCGGAATCATCCAGATGGGTGACGGAAGGTTCAGGCTGCGTGTACCCGGAGAGTTCTCCTTGCCCGAGGAGATCCTGGGGCTTGTTGTGGGAACTCATATGGGAGAGCCTGTCTATCTTAAAGATGTTGCAATGGTTATAGACGGTTTCAAGGAACAGGACAGCAGGTCCCGTTTGAATGGCCGCGAAGCGATAAATCTTAGTATTAAAAAGAGAACTGGCGAAAACATCATAGCAATAACTGACGAAATCGAGGCCTTAATCCTGAAATCCAGTCATACATGGCCAAAAGGTGTGGAGATAACCAAGCTGATGGACCAGGCAAAGGATATCCGTGAAATGATAGCTGATCTTGAAAACAATCTCCTCTCCGGCCTTATTCTTGTTGTTCTTGTTCTCTTGTTTTCATTGGGCCTTAGGAACGCCCTTCTTGTAAGTCTTGCTATCCCGATGTCCATGTTAATGTCCTTCTCAATCCTTCAGGCGCTTGGGATTACACTTAATATGGTGGTGCTCTTCAGCCTGACGCTTGCCCTGGGGATGCTTGTAGACAACGCCATAGTTATCATTGAGAATATCTATAGATATATGGAACAGGGGGTTCCAAGATATCAGGCTGCCATGAAGGCCACCAGCGAAGTGGCCTACCCTATCATTGGCTCTACAATGACCACGGTTTTCGCATTCTTTCCCCTCATTTTCTGTCCCGGGATCATGGGCGAGTTCATGAGGTATCTCCCTATTACCCTGATCATAACCCTATCATCGAGTCTTTTTGTGGCGCTTGTTATAAATCCGGCACTGGCAAGTTTCTTCATGAAGGAAAAAAGACTGGCCGGGAACGGGGCTGCGGTAACTGCCGAGGAGATTCAAAAGGCAGGTGAACAGCCTGTTGCCTGCAACAGTCCTATACTCAAATGGTATCGTAGTATACTTGGTTATTGCCTGAACCACAGAGTGGCAGTCACTATAGCGAGTTTCGTTTTTCTCGCCCTCTGTGTTCAAGTGTGGCTTCTAAGGGTAGGGCTTGAAAAACCCGTGGAGTTTTTTCCGCACATCGATCCCCTGGCCTTTTACATCAATATGGACATGCCGGAAGGCGCGGACCTTGATTATTGTGATCGCATCGCAAAACAGGCGGAGATCAGGGCATGCGGAGGGGACCTCACCGAATATAATAATGGGAAAAAAGACCTGGATACTATATATTACGAATCTATGACCCCAAGGACACACAAAAAACGGGATGGCTCGGAATTTGAGGGGCCAGGAGACCTATCCAATATTGAATATATCTATTCAAGGACCATAACAAGAACGGATGGCGGATTGATCTTCAGCTCAAATACGCCCAACCATGTGGGTATTCAGTTCATCGATCTTGAGGACAGGATTCAGCCCAGCCCGGAAACATTAGAAGAGATAAGGCAGAGGGTTAAGGGTATCCCCGGGGCAAAGATAACCATTTTGGAAAGGGAGGAAGGCCCCCCTACCGGCGCCCCTATCAATATCGAGATCGTTGGTGAAGACTTCAGGATACTGGGCCGGATAGCATATAAGATACGTGATATAATTTCCCAGGTCCCATTTGTGGAGGATGTAAGGGATGATTATATACCCGGTCATCCTTCAATCCAGGTCAGGGTTGACAGACAAAAGGCCGCCCTTCTCGGTCTCTCCACAAACACCATTGGTTTTGTTTTAAAAACAGCCTTCAACGGGCTTCAGATATCAACCTATCATGAGGCTGATGAAGATTATGATATCACTATCCAACTATCGCAAGAAGAGCGGGAGTCCACGGACATACTCAGGCATCTACTCATCCCGAGCCCAAGCGGTCAACTGGTTCCCCTTTCAACCATTGCAAAATTTTCATATACAGGCAGCCTCGGAGAAATAACTCGCATTAACCATGAAAGAGTTGTTACAGTTAAAGCCAATGTGAACGAGGAATATGTGCCGGGGCCAGTGGCAAGGGAACAGGCAGAAGAGCTCCTGTCCGGCCTGACACTCCCTCCTGGTTATAAGATCCGGTTCACAGGGGAGTTTGAGTTCCAGCAGGAAGCAGAGGATTTTTTAAGCAAGGCCTTCCTTGTGGCTTTATTTCTTATTTTTCTCATACTGGTGACACAGTTCAACTCCATAAACAAGCCATTTATTATAATGACCACCGTGCTTCTTTCGCTGGGAGGGGTCTTTCTTGGCCTGACCTGCTGTAATTTTTCCTTTGGTATCATAATGACAGGTGTAGGGGTAATCTCATTGGCAGGAGTAGTGGTTAACAATGGAATCTTACTTATAGATTATATAAACCAGTTAAAACAGAGGGATTTCACTTCACAGGAGGCCATCATTGCGGGAGGATGTACAAGATTAAGACCTGTCTTTCTGACTGCCATTACAACCATCCTGGGACTGGTACCCATGGTCACAGGGATATCGTACGATTTTCACAAGGGCCAGATCGCATGGATAAGCCAGTCCAGCCAGTGGTGGAGGACTATGGCCTCCGCTGTTATCTTCGGACTGACGCTTGCTACCATTTTAACCCTTATCATTGTTCCTGTGTTTTATTCAATGACCGAATCCATTCAAGCCGGATTTTTAAAAGGACTGGAATGGTGCAAAGAGGTCTATTGGAAACCCTATCATAGACTTATAGAAAAGAAAAAAGGATAAAAAGGGATAAATTTAAAAATGGAAAAGGAACAAGACCAGGACACCGTCGAACTGCCAGGCAAAAAGCTGAAGTGGACTCGTTCCAAGATCATTCTTTTATGGTTGGGCCTTATCCTGTTTCTTATCATTTCCGCCTTTACCCATCTGGATAAAAAAATAGCCGCGGCCCTTGTAATCCTTTTCGGTCTCATTACCCCTGTGTTTTCTGGAATCTTTTCTACTCTTGGTTATTTTATTAGTCTTATCCCCTATTTTGGCCCCACCATATTAAAGGCCTTTACCCTGCCCGCCACCCTGCTTATCGCAATCAGTGCCTATATCCTCAGCCTGATAAGGATAAAACAGGGGATGTTCAAACAGGTGGTCAGTGCAAGGCTTTACGCTCTGGTTCTGGCAATAGGTATAGTCATCGGATATATCCTGGGAAAGATCTTTTAAAAGATCAATCTTCTCCGGCAATGACCATCTCTGAAACCGCAATTGTGGGAGAGCCGTAATGCCCATAAAAGCGAAGGTTATTTGCGCACCCGGATATGTTCTTTAAAAGATCGAGCATATTGCCGGAAATAGTCACACCTCTTACAGGATAAGCCATTTTACCTTTTTGAACCCAGTGGCCCGTAGCGCCCAGAGAGTAATCACCGGATATGGGGTTTATGGTATGCGCGCCCATAATTTCACATACATAGAGGCCTTCCTGGATGTCCATGAGCAATTCATCCTCTGTACAACAGCCGTTTTCAATATACATATTTGTTGCCCCTACCTGCGGTGGCGACTTGGGCCCTGACCTGACTCCGTTTCCGGTTGAGGCTACTCCATCTTTATGTGCTGTGTAACTGTTATAAAGAAAAGCATTCAGTTTTCCGTTTTCTATGACAACCGTTTTTTGCATTGGCACCCCTTCGCCATCATAGGGAGCTGTTCCTAATCCATCTGAAAGAATCCCGTTATCCAACAGGGTTACTAACGGTGATGCTATGGGCCTACCCAGACGACCTGCCATCAGAGAGCGGCCCTTTTGAACGGCATCCGCTAAAAAGGCAGGGGTAAAGGCCCCGATGATACTCACGCTTACTGCCGGAGAAAATATGACAGGCGCCTTCCGGGTGCTTATGGGTTTTGCTCCCAGAAGGGCCACTGCCTTCTTGGCCGCCGCCTGACTCACCTCGGTCCATTTGAGGCGATCATATTCTGTCTGGATATCCATATCCCAAGCCATCTGGGCGTCTTCACCTTCCTGGGCAACTACCATTACGAATGAAGAGCACGCGGATTTGGAATAGGAAACCTCGAGACCATTGGAGTTAATAAGATATATATCTGAAATTGTCTCAGAATAAGAGATCTGCCTTGCAGCTCTTACCCTGGAATCAGTCTTATATGCTGTCTTCTCCATTTCCTGGCACTTTCTGAATTTTTCTTTAATGTCAGTGGTCAAAAGTTTTTCATCCATCTTTAATGAAATATTGCTATTTTCCGGAGAAGGGAAAAGATAATGAGCATCCTCATCTGTATTTACGGCTGAGTTGATCACCTGATCAATAAGTAGATCCAGGGAGGATTTAGAAAAATCGGTGCAATAAGCAAATCCGAGGGAATGGCCATTAAGGGTACGAACGGCCATGAGCCTGTCCACCGAATTCTTAATTACATCTATTTCGCTTTTTTCTACCTCAAGATGGATTTTTTTTGACTCTATTAAATATACCTCGCCCGCAGACTGACCTTTTTTAAGGCACATATCCAGGACACTCCTGGCATTAGCTATCAATTCGTTATTCATTATTTATCTCCCCTCCATTATTCAAACATCACCTCAACTCGTTCTCCCTTCCTGATTCCCCATTCCTTAGCCAAAGAATCCTGAGCCGCAAACAGCTCCAAATAGCCCTGACTGCCCATAATCATTCCCATGCCTTTTTTTTGTAAGTCTGCATAAGAATTACAAAGACGTTCTATGGAAATCCCCCCTACCAACACCTTAAACCTCGATTTTCCCCCTTCAAAACCCTTCTCAAAAAGCGAATGCGGGATATTGGTTAACAGATTGCCAAATATATCTATATGAATTACTTCTCCGAAGATTCTTTTATTGTCATTGGACGCCTTAGCTTTCGGCAGATCAAGTCGGATGTAATCCTTAATTTCCGGTCCCATGCTCCTTGGATTTATCCCTTTTGTAAGCCAGGCGGAAACCGGGGCAAAGATGTCCCTTCCATGAAAAGTCTGACTTATTTTATTCAGAAAATATTGGGACTCCGTTAAATGAATTACCTCCGTGATTTGTTCTTTCTCGAAGATATAAGAAAGGACCCCGTTATCGGGTGCCACAAAAAAGTACTTTTCCGTTACAGCGACGACAGGTCTTCTCTCGCTGCCTACACCCGGATCTACTACTATGCAATGGACTGTTCCTGAAGGGAAATAACTATAGGCGCAGCTTACTAAAAATGCGGCATCCAAAAGATCAAAGGGATTTATTTCATGAGAGATATCAATTATACAGGCATCAGAATTGATCTCCAGGATTACGCCTTTCATGCTTCCCACAAAAGGGCCTTTGATACCAAAATCCGTAGTCAGGGTAATGATACGATCGTTCAATCCGTTCCTTTTAATCTAATTTAATATCTCTGAGTTTATTTGAT
>JBLIRS010000016.1:0-19760 GCA_049472415.1 bacterium
CTGTGAGTTATAAGTTTTACTGATGGTTATTGAAGAAACAACGATAAATTAGAAGGGCTGATAAAGGAATGGATGAGGCAATCTCATGCTGATAAAGGAATGGATGAGGCAATCTCAGCATGAGATTGCCTCCATTTGCCCTTTGCCCGAACAGGGCTTTGGAACCATTGTATTTATTGATTAAAAATCCTTTTTATCTTTGTTATTAAATCCTCCATCCGGGGGGTCTTTTTCACATAATCCACAATACCTATATCATTTGATAAATTCTCCTCCTCAACATCCCTCATATCTTTGCACATAATAATGGGAATGGACTTTGTTTCTTCCGTGCTTCTTAATTGCAAAACAGTGGCAATCCCATCCAGTTTAGGCATTATGACGTCTATAATGATAATGTCAGGAGAGGCCCTTTTGGCCTCTTCGATACATTCCTTGCCGTAATTTACTTGAGAAATATTATACCTGTCATCGGATAAAACTCTTCTCAGCAAAAAGATTAAGTCATTATCCTCGTCTACGACAAGGATTTTATTTTTTGTATCGAAAAACATTTTTGGTTCGTTTCGTAGAAAAATAAAATAAAAATATTATATATCATATCCGACTCCTATCACGGAAATTACGGCATCGAGGTTGAAAAATTCGATATACCGGGTTATCGTCCGGTCGCCTTCGGTTTGAACTGTTGCATATTTTGCAACAGTTGCTATATGCTCCAATTCACCTTCTTTATAGATGCTACGAAGATGACGGGAAATTACCGACTTGTGGCGGTCAAACAGGGCAGCTATCTGGTTGAGACTTAGCCAAAGAGTTTCCTGCTCCAGCCGGACATTAAGCTCGACAGTACCGTCCGGGGCCTGATAGAGTATGAGTTCACCACGAGAATCCTCTTTCCGTCTCAATATTCCCCCACTTCTTTGTCACCATTTAGGACGGCCTGGTCTGCTGACCTTAGAGAGCAGAAGTAAGCTCCAAAGTCAAAGGTTGATCCTTTAAAATCCCTAAAGCCTTTGAATAAACAGAGTTCAAAGCCAGATTTAACATATCATAAGGGATATAAAGTGTCAAAATTCAAAGCTCCCGAGCAAACGTACAGTTTTTATAGATTAATCCCTTGATTTTATGCATATTCAGTTTAACTCAATTTTGAATCACATTTAAACTTTTAGTACTACCTCTAATACTCCCTTTAGCCGGAAAAAGGGTCCTCTTTTTCCTGGCTCAGAAAAGCAGTCTGGTCCTTTATCATATTATCAAGCCAATCCATGAAACAGTTCTGTCCGTTTTGATGAATGAGCATTCTATTGCACCATCTCTTATTTAAATTTGTATTATCCGGCGGGGATATCTTAAGGGCTTCATAGACCGGTTTATCATGTTCATAGATATCTTTCCGGAAGTTGACCGTACCATCCTCGTTTACCCATGCAGTCAGGTAAATCAGATGAACAGGGATCGGCTCCGGCAATTTGACTATCATCTTATCTCCCTTTTCTATGGAATCTGTGATTTTTTCACGATCCCATTTTTTCCCGGGGCTCAAGACAAATTGCGCAAGATCGATTGGCTTCTCGATGCGTATGCATCCTGAACTGAAGCAACGTTCTTTTCTCTCAAACAGTCCCCTGGATGGTGTGTCATGGATATATACGGCATATTTATTGGGGAACATAAATTTTATTCTGCCTAATGGATTATTCGGGCCGGGATCCTGGCGAAATGAAAAATTATAGTGGTTGATATCCACCTTTGACCAATCTATCGCTTCAGGTCTCATTGCGCTTGCCTCGGCTGTCTTGCCGAATCCCTGTAAAATCTTCATTTTTGTTTTTGCAAAAAAACCGGGATTCCTTTTTAATGCAGGTATAATGTCCTCTTTTACTATTGTTGAAGGCACGGTCCAATAGGGATTGATTACCAGATAGGTCATTTTATTACTGAATATGGGGGTGCTGCGGCCGGGCTTTCCTACGATTGCCTTCATGTTTAAAACGGTCTTATCGTTTTCAATGACATTAAGCTCCTGGTTTGCAATATTTATAAGTATGTAGCGTTCGCCAAAATCCTGATTAAACCATCTGCACCGTTCCAGGTTCAGCTCAATTTGGTGAACACGCTCCTCCGCCGGGACATTCAAGGCCGCCAGCGTATTGGGACCTATAATTCCATCGACCTCCAGGCCGTGTCTTTCCTGAAACCTGAGTATAGCCTGCTCTAAAGAATCATCATAGATATTTTGGTCATTTTTATGCTCTAAACTTAAATCCCCTGTCAAAAGAAAGCGATCCCGCAAGGTTTTAATAAAACCACCGCGTGTGAGAATTGGACGTCTGGGCTGGGTTTTTACCAGTTTTCTATTTCTTTTAAGAGATCGTCTGGGCGAATCTTCAATATTTTTTCTCCAATCACCCTTATGCATTTTTGGATAATCAGCTATGTCAGACCAACCGCCTTTTTCAGCAATGTCTTTATATTTTACCAGGGCTTCACGAAGATTTACGTAACCCAGATTTCGTGGATGAAAGCTTTTGAGGGTTTCTTCTATGTTGTTTGAATCAATGGCATCCTGAAGGGCTTTGGCTAAATCATATTCCTTGTCCTCCACATTCCATTCAGGATTTATAGCTTCAGGATTGATTCTTCCTCCGAGTATATGGGAACCATAGAGCAAAAAGGCATCCGTGAGCAATAAATCCAGATCAAACAGCCAGTTAGGATTAAACAACCATATATTACCCTGATTATGATTTATCTTTTTTAAGGTAGTCTCAATTTCAGCCAGATGATAATCCCCGGGGTTAAGCCCTTCGAGATCAGCTTTACGTACCAATTTGATAAAGGTGTCTACTTGTGATAATGGTCCATTGTCATCACTCCACGCAGGCCGGTAGTTCCTTCTAGCATAAAATAGTGACAGCATTAAAGGCGCGTGAATGGATTCTTCACCGACTTTTAACCTGGGCGGCATCCCTGCAATTTCGATCCGGTTTCGCAGTCGTTCTCCGATCCGGTCACAGAGTGTCTTTGCGAAAACACTTTGAGGCAAGACAAAAAGGATAAGGAATAAAAATGAAACACTGATTAAAAACAGACTTATCAACCACTTTAAGTAGTAAGATCTTAAATTGATTTTTATGCAAGTACTGTTGGTCATAACCTTATCTTCTCCATTTAAAATTAATGTTTAAATGATTCAAAAGGGAAACCCTTACCTATTCACTATGAATAGATAATTCCCCTTCTTTATCCCCCCTTTTTTAATAATAAATCTCAGAGGAGAGATAAGATTCGTCTAACTACCCAAAATTTTTTAGTTTATCTATCACTTTTCTGTTTGTGCCTTTCATGGTTTTATGTCTAAAAATCATACTTGTCATAATAGTTATGTCATTCGAATATTTTTTATGAAATCTCACGTAGCAGATCTTGTTATAAAAACAAAAAATATTTTCTCCCATGTCGAAAAAATTTGAATATAGTCTCATCATATATGTGATGTTTTTCATTTTTAGATCCCTTTAATTACAATAACATGTCCCTATTTATTATTATTTTCATAAAAACCGAACACCCGTTTTTCAATTTTATTTTCTTCATCCCCGGTATTAATATTAATTTTAAAATCCATCTAAAAAATGTTTTAAAATTAGCTTTGTCAGGTATTATGCAAAAATTTTGCTAGCGTTGTTACAAAAATTTCCTATTCGGATTAAAAAACACCTAAAACATTAAAAATGACTTGCTTTATCAACGAAAACTGCCGATAAGATATTATAATAATTATCTTCTTCACTTTGGATTTGAATGTGGCTACGCCCCGCGCAATAATTTAGACCATCTTGCAGGTATGAAACATTTTTTTAAAGAGGAGTTAAATAATAAATAATAATATGATATATTGAGTACTATGATTAATTTACTCACCAACCTAACATGGCTCGATTTAGTCGATATTTTACTGATTACCTTCGTTGTATATCAATTATTCATCCTTTTTCACAGAACCAAAGGCTTTAGGATCTTAATTGGCCTCTCTTTCCTGGGTGTCATATATATTATGGTGAGATCATGGGGATTGTTTCTCTCGACGTGGGTCTTTCAGGTTTTTTGGCAGGCATTGATCATTCTAATCATAATCGTTTTTCAGCCTGAGATAAGAGAGGTTCTGGAAAAGGTCAATCTCCTCAATTTTATTCAGGGCAAGAAAAACTCATCTCCGGATACTTCAAGGATCGAGGCTATCAGCAGGGCTACCTTCCAGATGGCTGAAAAGAAAATAGGGGCGATTATTGTCTTCAGGCAAAAAGACGACTTGAAGGATTTGATACGGGGGAGCATTCAACTGGATGGAGAGATTAGCGAGCCTCTTTTATTGAGTATTTTTCAGAAATCCTCTTCGATTCATGACGGGGCCATTCTCATCGATGAAGGCAGAATTAAGACGGTAGCGGGTTATCTACCCATGACGGAGAGAGAAAACCTGCCCAACCATTATGGTTCGAGGCATCGCGCGTGTCTGGGACTTTCCGAAAGAAGCGATGTCTTTGTCATTGTAGTTTCAGAGGAAACAGGAGAAGTTTCCTTTGTTCAATATGGCAAGATTAAAAAAATCAGAGATGTTAAGAGCTTACAAGGTATTATTCAGGAACATTTTTTAAAGAAGAAACAAAAGACCTCTTTTCTGGGTGGTTTCTTTTCGAGGTTAATTTTGAAAGACGGCCTTAAAAAGGTGATCTCCTTTTTACTTGTATTTGTTTTATGGGCATTGCTTGCAGGGCAGCAGAACTATTCTCAAAATATATTGGTGCCTATAGAATATAAAAAGGTGCCGTCCAATATAGAATTGGTTTCTCCGCCAAAGACCGCCAAGGTTTCTATTAAGGGCCTTCGAAAGCTGGTATCTTCATTAAAGCCAGAGGATCTTCGTATAGAATTGGACATTTCATTATCGCAATGGGGAAGGCGCACTTATTATATCTCAAAAGAGGATATCAATCTGCCTGCTGGTATCGAGCTGGAATATATTGAGCCATCGGTTCTTCGACTGGATTACAGAGTTTTCCCGCCACCTGAGCAGAATGGTAATTGAGGTTACACCTAATATGTTTTACTAAAAGACAGAAATGGAAATAATAGGTTCACATCTTTTTGCTATCATAGGTTTTTTACTTGCCATTTTGTTAATAGCCAGGCTAATGAGGGAAAAAAGAAGTCCCGGAAGCACCATTGCCTGGTTATTGGCCATTATCATGATCCCTCAAATAGGCATTCCTTTTTATTTTTTATTCGGCGGCAGAAAGATAAAACGAATGATCGAGAAAAAGGAAAATTTATATCCCAACAAAACAAATGATCGTCCGCAAAAAGAGGGTTACAGGTCTAATACGGAAAAAATTTTAATGAGAAGCGGAGCGCCTCCTGCTTCTAATGGAAATCAAATAGAATTGCTTTCCGAGGGAGGCCTCGCATATTTCCGTTTAATGGAATTGCTCGAGAACGCTAAACATTCCATTGATATAACCACATTTATTCTGGGGCATGACGAGGTCGGAAGGGCTATCATAGAGATTCTGACCAAAAAGGCAAAACAGGGATTAAAAATAAGGCTTATCCTCGACTCCCTCGGATGCCTGAAAACCAGGGGCCGTTTTGTGGATCCCCTCAGGGAGGCCGGAGGAAAAGTGGGCATATTTATGCCGATGCTCCCCTTTCACAGAAAATGGTCTGCCCATCTTCGGAACCATCGCAAGATAATAATCGTAGATCAAGACTCCGCAATAGTAGGTGGAATGAACCTTGCAGTAACTTATATGGGATCGGATCCTGATAAATCCAGATGGAATGATTTTAGCGTTTTGGTTAAAGGTCCTCTCGTGTCCGATATATGTCAAATCTTTGATGCCGACTGGGATTTTGTCACCGGAGGCAAATATAAAATGGATAAACAATCTGCAAATTTTTTCATACCTATTCAAGAAAAGGAAACATTGGCACAGGTGGTTGCAAGCGGACCGGATGTGCCTACAGATTCCTTTTCAGAGGCAATTTTGACCGCTATATTAGAAGCCAAAAAAAGGGTGTGGATCGTCACGCCTTACTTCATCCCTGATGAACCGCTGTTGAAATCTCTCAGTCTATTGGCCCGTTGGGGAAAGGACATCTGCATTATAACTCCGAAACGATCTAATCACTTGCTGGCCGATCTGGCAAGGGGGTCATATTTAAGGACCCTGGCGGAAGCCGGTGTCAATGTTTTTTATTTTTATGCAGGCATGCTTCACTCAAAGATAATTCTCATAGATAATTCCATAGCTATAGTAGGATCGGCAAACATGGACATGCGAAGCCTTTATTTAAATTATGAAATAGCCCTTTTTATTTATTCAACCGCACAAGCATTTGCTATAGAAAAGATTATTGTGGCGGAAATCCTTCCAAAGTCGAAAGTCATAGAGCATGAAAAACCTTCCTTTAAAAGGGAGGCAAAAGAATGGATGGAAGATATTAGCCGGGTATTCAGCCCTTTTTTATAAAGATTTTAATGGTTACACGTGATTTCTTCTTGAATGAAAACCAAACGCTTAATAAGGGGGGAAATGGTAACTAAATTGTCATAATCCGTATTGCTGGGTAGTTGGTGGAATTTGATGCAAAGGTTAATAAGGTTACTAATATTGATGGCAATATTGGTATGTCTTGATCCGATTTTATCCTCTGTCTCTGCTGGTCCGTCCCTTTCCGATCAAGTTCGTGAAAGCCTGCAAAAAAGGATTGAAAATGCAAACACTACATCCTGGTTTGTCATGGATAAAGAACCTATCCATGCATCTGTTGTATTGTCCCGTTTTTATAGGAACCGCCATTTTCAACCCGCATGGTTGAATGATCTTGGCCCCATCCCCCAAGTGGACTCCCTAATAAAATCCATTCGTGAAGCGCATCTGGAAGGTCTGAGACCCGAAGACTATCATCTGAATAAAATCGAGGAAATTCATAAACAGGTCCTCAGGGACCAGAAAGAGATCACATGGACAGATCCCCTGAGATTGGCAGACTTAGATCTCTTGCTTACCGATTCTTTTCTGATTTATGGTTTTCATTTGTTGGCCGGACGTGTTGATCAGGAAACAATGGAGGTGCAATGGAAGGCTGATCGCTGTGAAATAGATTTGGCCGGTGTTCTTCAGGCCGCTCTGGATACCAGTCATATCGAGGAAGCCCTGAAGGCGCTAATTCCTATATATTCGGGTTACATCAGGCTTCGCCAGGCACTGGCAAGGTACAGGAAAATTGTAAATAATGGCGGCTGGCCTTTGGTGCCCAACAATAATGAAATGAGAAAGGGGGATTATGGCAAACATGTAACAGCCCTCAGAAACCGGCTTATAATCTCAGGGGACCTGGATCCCAAAATCCATAAAGGTGCTGATTTGTTTGACGATACCCTTGAACAGGCCATACTGAAGTTTCAACAGAGGCATGGATTGCCTGCTGATGGGATAGTGGGGCCGGATACGTTTCGTGAGCTTAATATACTGTCTGATGTCAGGATGCGTCAGATTGAGATGAACATGGAGCGTTGGCGCTGGCTTCCTCATGATCTGGGAAGCCGCTATATTATAGTGAATATAGCAGACTTTAAGGCCGGTGTATTCGAAGACGACAAGACAGTGATGGTTATGAAGGTTGTAGTGGGAAAGGATTGCCGGCAAACACCCATATTAAGTGGTGAAATGACCCAGGTCATATTATGTCCGTACTGGCATATTCCTAAAAAGATTGCCATAGAAGACAAGCTGCCGTTCATCCGTGAAGACCCGGATTATCTTGCTAAACATCACATCAAGGTCTTTCAAAACTGCGGAGGTAAGTACAGGAAGGTTGATCCTGAAACCATTGACTGGTCTTCCATTAATGCCGATAATTTTAAATATCTGCTGAGCCAGGCCCCTGGTCCCTGGAATCCGCTGGGTAATATAAAGTTTTGGTTTCCGAATAAGTTCGAGGTGCATTTGCATGACACCCCGTCTCAGGTGCTTTTTGAAAAAAATTCCCGCACATTCAGTTCCGGATGTATACGGATCGAAAAACCCATCGATCTGGCAGAATACCTCCTGCAGGAGGACCCTGAATGGACACGTAAAAGGATTGTCGCTGCTATAAATAAGAATGTCGAAAGAATAATTCGAATTCCCAGCCCCATACAGATTCATTTGATCTACTGGACTGCGTGGACCAATGAAGACCTGTCGATGCAGTTCCGCAAGGATATTTATGGGCGTGACGAACTTCTGGGAAGATTATTTAGAGAATAAGCTTACACTCATTGATTGTTAAAGAAATAATCGGGATAGGATAGAATTAGTCAACTGTATTACCAGTAGCGCACGCGTCCGACATCTACGTGTACAAAATTCCTGTTCGGGTAGTAACCTACTCCTCCGCCCTTTAAATCAATAGCTGTTTTTCGCAATGAGGAAAGTCTACAGTCCGGAAGGTAGATATCCACCGCTTTCCCATAGATATGCAGACTCCGTCTGGCGACCCCTCTATTGGTGCTTCTCAGAAGGCTATTTGTGGAGCGGGTCCTATAACCCGAGACAATATGGAAGGGTTTTTTTGTTTCCATCCTCTCGTAAATATCATGTAAAAGTTCAATCAACCGGGTGTCTATGGTTTTGATTTCACCGGTATAATGGTCGCGGAATATGTAATTGATATCATCCAATGATTCATATAAATAATCCCCATTGTACCAGTAAATTACCTTAAGTGTTTCCTCCGTATGCGTATTGTAGAAAAAGAGACGTTTTTCCGGTGAAATAACCCGTCGATCAGATGAAACAACGGAATTTATAGCCGCAAAAGCCGGACGTTTAATTAAACTTGCTCCCAAAGCGAATAGGCCCAGCTTGATAAGGCTGCGACGACTGAGATTATGTTCGAATATCATTGAATCCATTTCAAAAATCTATATTTAAATCTTCCTATAATTTACTCAAGAAATAAGACGTATGTAATGCATATACCTTACTGATAAGATATATCATAATATTATTATAAAACAAAACTTATATTTTTGCAAACATTTTATTGTTTGTGTTTTCATCTAAATTCTTTTGGAAGCAGGACTATCTCTATCCTCCTGTTTTTGGCCCGTCCTTCCTCAGTATCGTTGTCGGCCACAGGTTTGTACTCACCAAAGGCGGTTGCGGACAAGATATTGGGATCTATGCCCTGTTTTTGTAAATATTTTGCTACATTCACGGCACGGGCCGCGGACAGTTCCCAATTAGTAGGATATTTCTGAGCCAGCGCCCCGTGTATCTGTAAATTATCGGTATGGCCCTCAACGCGAATTACCCTGTCTTCAACATCTTTAAGCACATCGATAACCTTCTGCAGCACAACCAGTCCCTCCGGCCTTATCTCTGCCTTGCCTAAATCAAAAAGAACGGCATCCAGCATATTAACTGTAAGTTTGCCTTTTAATTCTGTGATAGTGACCTGGCCCTCCTCTATTTCAGCCTTCATTTTTTCTATCATAGAACCATAGGTTTTACTGACTTCCTTGAGCTTTTCTTCCTTTTCGGCTTCAATCTCTGAAATCTGTTGTTTCAGTTGACTAATCTGCTGTTGCAGTTCACTGTTTTTTTGTTCTAATTCAGCGATCTTTTGAATTTTTTCCTCTTTTTCCTTTTCAAGGTCAGCGATCTTTTGTCTGGATAACACAATCTTGGTTGAAAGCTCGTCGGATCTCGCTTCAAGCACGCTTTCAAGGTCTTCAACCTCGGATTTTAATTTTTCTATCTGCTGGTTGAGTTTATCATTTTCTGTTCGAAGATCGTTATATTGTTGTTTAAGAGAGTCCAGATCCTGGGTCAGGGTTTCAGCCTCGTTTACCTTTTTTAGATAAGTGCCTTTTGTAACAAAACATCCTGCAATGACCAATGAAAAGAATATGAGAAACACAAAAGATACAATTTTTTTAAACATAATAA
Source organism: bacterium (assembly GCA_049472415.1). Taxonomy (GTDB): domain Bacteria; phylum SZUA-182; class SZUA-182; order DTGQ01; family JAFGSM01; genus JBLIRM01. The sequence continues at coordinate 10,008 of JBLIRS010000016.1, forward strand.
GCCTCCTTAATAAATAGTAACCTGTTAATTTAGAATGAACAGATTCTATATTTTATTTGCCGGCAAATGTCAAGGGCTGATCTCAGACTTTAAAAGATTCAAGGATATGAAGGGTTTTTTATATCAGCCTGATCTCTTCCATGCTCTTTACCAAAAGGGTTGTGGGTAGTCTCTGGATCAGGTCATCCATTCGTGCCATGAATTCTCCCTCTTTCCCTTTTTCTGGAAGCCCCATCCCTAAAATCACCAGATCCGCCTGTGCTGAATGGCTTATGATGATTTGCCATATATCGGTTTGATCCGGATCGTAAGGGATAATATTGGCAGATGCCTTTATTCGAACCTCTTCTAAAAATTTGGTCAGATTCTGGTGGGCCTGCTCCTGCCCTGAGATGTCCTTTATACACATATTAAGACGTATCTCACAATCCTTCCATTCTTGATTCAGGGAAAAAACATGGGCCAGCAGGATCATAAGGTTTCTGTTCAACTGTTGTCCGCCCCACCAGATATCTATGGATCGTTGATTGCCGAATCCTCTTTCCAAATCCAGCTTAAGCAAGACCACGCTCTTGCCTAAGAGGTGCAGGTCCTGAATAAGCCTGGCAAATTCCTTTTTCCTTTTCGGATCGGCTGACCAGCCCATAAGAACGATATTGGGATAGAGCTTGCCTATTCCGTATGCCTGGGTGACCGCCAGGACCCCTTCCCTTAATCTTTCCCCCACATGGGCTATTGAAAATGCCTGAAGTCCTGATTTATCTATGAAATCATTTAATTGTTTCATAGCTATTTTCCTGAATTTTGCTTGTTCATCACATGAACCTATGATCATCTGAACAAGGGATACAAAGCCGCGTCCCTTTTCAAGCAATCTTGCAAGATATATCAGGTGGTCCCGTGTGTTAGGATTACCGGTAAAAACAAGAATATTCGGTTTCCAGTTTTTGGGGTGCCATTCATATTTTTTAAGCTTGAGCAGTGAAAACCTTATTAATGAAAACCATAATCCTATCCGTACGTCTCCCCATGTGGTCCTGATGATCTTTCGCTTTAAGGTAAAATAGATGATGAAGGTTACAGCTATGGCAATCAGTGTGGCCCTGGCATTTATAAGAAACATCACATAATAACATCCCAATGCCCCAAGCAGGGAGATTGACCAATGGACCTTCAATCTGGGGCGATAACTGGGATTGCCGACTATACTCTCAAGCGCGGCGATCATGTTTACAACCCCATAGGTATTTAAAAAGAACATGGTCACTACCGGGGCCACGATATTCAGATTCCCCATCAGGATAAATACCTCGGCAATAACAAATGTAACAAGAAGGGCTGTGCGGGGCTCATTTGTAGGGCCGCTTCCTTTACCCATAAACCTTGGCAGGACCCCGTCCATGGCGAGGGCCTGCATGGTCCTTGGTGCGGCCAGTATGTTGCCCAAAGCTGAGGAAAGGGTTGCCGCCCAGAGTCCTAAAACAATAGGGAACCGCCACAAAGCTATATCCATCATAATGGCGGTATTGGATCTCAGGGCTTCCGGGGATGCGTTTCTGGCAAACCAGACTGCCTGCATCACATATATTACAAATGTCACGCCTATGGCAAGGAAGGTCCCCCTGGGAATGCTTACGGATGGGTCCTTCAAATCACCCGACATGCTTACTCCAACTTCCATGCCTGTAACTGCAGGGAAGTAGATGGAAAATACCAGCCAAAAACCGGCGGACCCTTCGGCTGCGGTCCATGAGATGGACATGCCGCCTTTCGCTCCTCCCCAGAAGAACGAGACCAGTGCCAGCCCTAGAAAGGCCATTATTACATACTGCACACGTATCGCCCAATCAGCCCCGGCAAAAGATACAACGGAAAGTATGAGGCATGTCAGGGTGGCTATCCAGACGGGATGCAGATTGGGAAAAACCCACATCAATCCTTCGGTGAATCCGATGATATATAGTGCTATGGATATGGCCTGGGAAAGATAGAGAGGTATCCCGATGCTTCCTCCGGCAGCCAGACCCAGGGTGCGGGATATGAGGTAGTAATTCCCTCCCACTCCTATGTCCATGCTTGTGGCAATAGATGAAAGGGAGAGCCCTGTGGAGGTGGTTATCAGATTTGAGATGATTATGATCAACAAAGCACCCAAAAGACCCACATTGCCAACTACCCACCCGGCCCTCAGGAAAAGGATTACTCCCAGTATGGTAAGCACCGCGGGTGTAAAAACACCGCTAAAGGTGCCGAAACCGTGCCCCTGCTTGAATGTCCCCTTTTCCTGTTTGTTGTTCATTGTATGTATAGACTATAAGAATACAATACCAAATTTCAAGCCCTTGAAAGGGCCTTTTTTTACACATCTTTATGTATCCAGCCTTAAATCAGTGAGAAATTCATGTATGGGAAGCATTTTTACATCTATAATGCAAATTCACTAAGCAGTGATTTTCAAAGACAGTAATAATAAGAAAAAGTAAAAACATTCCCCACTGCTAAGACGGATTACGAAATTATAAAAAATTCTTAAGGATGAATATTAAAAGCAAAATCCAAGATATCATGAAGTGGATCTCTGTTCCCTTAAAAAAGGGGTAGCATCCCCTTAATTCAGGTAGAAGAACCATATTTATAAGTAATTCAATAGTTTAATGTAATAGATTAATACTCCCGGAAGCAGTTTAACGTAATGCTTCCGGGAGTATTATCATTATCCTTATGTCATTATAGTTATGTCATTTGACTTTTATATGACACTGAGGGTAGTTACAAAATAACAGCAGTAATCCTGCCCAGTCGTACAATATTAATAATTTACATAACAGGCCCTGAACCTGCTTAAAGCTTCTGTCGGCTCCACCGTGATTTTACACTGACCTGCCACATCCTTAAGCAGTATCCAGAATCCTTCTCCCGAGATTAAATCTTCTGTATCGGAGACCCGCTGATAACCGGCCCCCTTAGTATATCTGTAAATAACACCCATATCGCAACTATCTGTTTTGGGCCGGGCCCCGGATGTACAACTGCCGATCATCTCCCATCCTGAATTATATACTGTTTTGCTATAGGATTGGATAGGATGGCCTCTCAGCATATAATTTTGATCTTCATAAAAGAGTATCCAGTATCCGGTGCCGACTTCCAGTTTTTGATCATCTCCTATCCGTACATACCCGGTTCCCTTTGTATAAGCGTATATAACCGAGGCTTCCGGAAATAATTCTGAGGGTGTCGGATTATGGAGTTTCAATGGAAGTGACATCATGCTCCAGCCTGCCGAGAAGTTCATCTCAACCTCTATGAGTTTGGACCAAATTATATAATAAGTGAAACTACATATCTTGCCTGCACAAACTCCATCTTCCTTTTTTGTCTGATACTGGCTGACCTGAGTCATGTCCGGAATTAGCAGGGTTCGTTCCCCTTGTTCGTTATCTGACCATAACTCTGTATAACCGGTATTCTCGCCCGCAGGACATAATGCATCCGGGTCCCAGCTAAATACCGGGAAGTAGCCCGGCTTGTTTGGATCAGCCGCGCTTCCGGGGCCTCCGACTGCAACGTTCAATTGCCACTCTTCCTGCTCAGACCCGGAAGCCCTTATGTCTTTCTTTAAGTCGTACACCTGGCCATAGAGGGTTACAATAACAGTATTATTAGGTACGCCCGGAGGGGCCTCTTCAACAAGGGCTTCGGTGTCTATACCAATAGTGACTATGCTTACATTTTCTCCAATGTCGGGTATTTGTCCTGTGGCTGTTATGTCCGCTGTGAAGATACAGCCTGTGTCTGGATTTTCATCAACATAACCGTCACAGTCATTGTCCAGGCCGTCATCAGGAATCTCTGTGCTTGCACCCAGCATGGGATCACAGGTTTGAGTCACACCGTTAACGCAATTATTAATAGTGTGCAAACAGACGCCAAGGCCGCATGCGGTTGTTCCCAGGCCTTCATCAATCGTACCGTCACAGTCATTATCCTGGCCATCACAGGTCTCTGTGCTTGCACCCAGCATGGGATCGCAGGTTTGGGTCACACCATTAACGCAATTATTAATAGTGTGCAAACAGACGCCAAGGCCGCATGTGGTTGTTCCCAGATCCTCATCGATATATCCGTCATTGTCATTGTCTGCGCCATCACATACTTCTACTTCGACTCCATCTCCATTAATTTCCCTGTTTATATCGAAATTAATACCGTCCGCCGAGTATATCCCATAAAAAACCTTAATGCCGGATTCATCAGTAGGAGGCGTAATGTTATATGTAAATGTCCTTGGATTATTATCAATAAATGGCCCCCACTTGACCTTTTTGTTTTTGGAATCCCATATGCCGTTCAGGTTTATGGAAGTTGTATCGACTGACCATCCAACAGGAGGCATATCTTCCACGGCATACGCAAAAATCGATGTGTCAGGTGTTATTTCAATGGTAACCGCGACCGGCTGGCCAGGCACGTATGAACCTGGATTGAAACCGGAATTAGTCTCCGATGCCCCTGATATTTCACGCTTTCTGGCTGCAGGCTGAGTGTTTACCTCCCAGCAAAGGGGCGGAGATTGCCCTGGAACACAATAATAACACTCTCCATTCCTCCAAATATAACCCGCTCTTGTTACGAAATTTATCGGGATGGGGTTGGGATCTACAGGCCATACATCACCTTTTTTCCATGATGATCCATATTTTGTCACTTCACCTATTGACAGACACCAATCACCATTTGTGTCTGCAGGATGTGGCGGACAGTCACATATCTCAGTATCTCCGCAGATTGTTTGGTCTGTGCCATCGAAGCTGGCTGTCCCGGATAAAGGATAGCATCCGGATGCCCCGGATGGTGCAGTAACCTTATATGTAAGTGTTCTTTGGGCATTATCAAAGAATGGGCCCCACTTGACCTTTTGGTTAATACTATCCCATATACCATTTAAATTTATATCAGATACCGTCCATCCTGCAGGCGGTGTGTCTTCCACGGCATAGCTTGATGTTTGAGCATCCGGCTCCACCCCTATTGTTATTGTGGCAGGATAGCCAGGTGCATAGCCCGGAGCTGATCGTATGGTGTTACAGTTGCAATCCGGATCATCTCCATCTACCAAAAAGTCACAGTCATTGTCTATATAATCATGACAGATCTCGCTGGCTCCTTTATTGATGTTAGCATCTTGATCATTGCAATCTGTGTTGTCCTCCACGTAATACGCAGGACAAGTATCTCCGTCGGCCTGGATACTTTGGTTAGGATCTCCATACCCATCATTGTCGTAGTCAGAATAACACCGTGGAGGGGATCCACCACCAATGGCGTAGAATTTGCCTGTGCCACCTGCGGTTGCGAAATAGACTGTGCCATCAGCTCCTATGGCGGGTGAGGTTCCCACAGGGCCGTTTGCCTGGTAGCTCCATTTAAGGTTTCCGCTCGAATCAATGGCATATATAAATGTATCTTTGCTTCCTATGTATATTGTGCCGTCTGCACCTATAGCCGGGGAAGAGTTGACCTCGTCTCCGGTTTGAAAGGTCCATTTAGGGCTGTTATTTGGGTCAGTGGTATCAAAGGCGTAGACCTTACCATCCTTACATCCTAGATAGACCATGCCGTCTGCTTTTATGGCCGGTGAAGAAAAAATTTCTCCGCCGAGTTGGTAGGTTCTTATATTACCGTTTGGATCAGCGGAATAAAGATTATTATCAAAGCTCGCCACAAAGATTGTACCGTCTGCACCTATGGCAAAAGAGGACACAACATCGTCTCCGGTTGGGGACTTCCCTAACAGAACACCATTCGGGCCAATAGCATATAGATAATTATCCCGGCTCCCGACAAATACTGTCCCTTCTTTTGCTATGACCGGGGAAGAAATGATCTCCTCCCCTGTTTGGTAACTCCATCTCAAGCTGCCATCCCAATTGATAGCGTATAAAAAGCCATCTAAACTTCCGATATAGATGGTGCCGTCAGGTCCTACGACTGGTGAGGAATATACCCATCCCCCGGTTTTATAGGACCATTCAAGGTTGCCATTCGGGTCAAGGGCGTAAATATTTTGATCCTGGCTTCCGAAATAAATCCTGCCATCCGGTCCTATTGCAGGGGTGGAGATGATAGCTCCCTGGGTTGTAAAGCTCCATTTTACACTAACTTTTATGTTTGGGTCCGGGTCGTTTACAAGGGCATATAGGGCACTTCTATTGTCGGTGCTATAACCAATATATGCTGTGCCGTCAGGGCCTATGACAGGAGATGATACAGAAGTTCCTTCACCCCCGATTTCCCATTTTAAATTATTCGTTTGTGCCCCAACATAAGGACTGACGCCCGTATGCTTTGAATCATGCCTAAAGCATGGCCAGATATCGTTAACCTGGGACATCTGGGTAACTGTTATCACAGCAGGGCTGCCCGCTACTGTCGAACCTCCGGCATCCTTCCCGTTTACCTCTATTTTCCCTGTACGTATACCGGTGGAACTGTTCTCGGTATAAGATATCCGGATCTTACCATCATTTGTACCGGTATCCCCAGAAGTAATCTGCAGCCAATTGCCTTCAATAATGGCCGCTGTCCAGTCTATAGTTCCACCTCCTGTATTGGCAACTTCAAAAAAGGTAGTTCCTGATGATGAACTCAGTGTCTTGGCGGCGGGAACTGTTAGTCTGGGAGGGAGGTCTCCGTACTCAAAGGCTCCCATATCAGGGTTGCTGTCCCTGAGCTTGCCCCTTAGATCTCCCTGTGGCGCACCTGAGGAGGTACCGATATCAATACAAGGGGATTCTGCCTGTAACTGATATCCTTTAATGAGATCAGGATGATTAGGGTCAACAAACAGAGGATCAGCATTTATATTGCCGGTTCCGGTATGTCCCCCTTCGACATCGCAATAGGTGACTATATGATTAATATTATAAGAAGTAGAGATTTCAGTTGGGGAATTATTCCAGAGGATACAATTTGTGATCTTTAAAGAAACGTCTCCGCAACAAATTCCCCCCGCATTGCTATAAGAGGATGAATTCCGGGTAATGGTGGAATTGATAATGCCGGGTGAGGAGTTGCCTGTGCTATAAATCCCACCATACTGTGAATTGTCAGTAATAAGACAATTGATGATCGTTGGCGAGGAATAACTGTAACAATAAATACCGCCTGAGCTATTAAAAGAGATAATGCTTTGTGATATTATTGGTGAGGAATAAGAATTACAGAATATACCTTGGCCCTTGGTTGCGGCAATGACGCAATTTTTGATAGTGGGTGAGGCATTATACAAATCTATTCCCCTGCTATAATACCCTGCGAATGCTACAACACAATGCTCCAGAATCGAAACCCCGTCCATATTCCCCTGAGTGAAATAGATAGAATTCCAGAACCCTGATTCAGGGGTGTCCGTATTGGCTGTAAACAATATAGGCTCTTCCTCTGTGCCCCGGGCTATCAAGGCGCCCTTATTATCTCCGCTCCCTATTTGAATACCTTTATACTGATTAAACCGCACCTCTACTCCGGCCTCAATGGTCAAGGTGGCCCCATTCGATGTGTCACCATAGATCCTGACATCACCAAGGATTATATAGGGCAGGCCTTTATTCCTCCAGGTGCAATCCCTGGAAATTCTTTCTCCAATTACCTCTATCGCCTGATTTGCGTTTTTTAGAAAACTATTATTGATCATTCCTGACATTGCGTTAGCGCCTATCCTTAAAGGATATGAGCCGTTATAAGCAATGATATTGAGACTTATCGTGGGATCACAGTTTATGCTTTCAAAATAAATACCATGCCCCTGATTATATTTAATTTGGTTTCCTGCCAGGTGGGGTGAGCAGCTATTCACACAATAGATGCCGTGAATATTGCTTCCTGATATCCAACAATCAATGATTTCGGGTGAAGAATTATTACAACCTATCCCATGGCCATCGGTGAAAGTGATGACACAATTCCGGATGATGGGAGAGGCATTGTACAAATTGATTCCCATGCCTGTAGTATTTCCGGCATAGTTCACATTGCAATGCTCCATAATCGAAGTTTCATTCACAGTCCCCTGCGTGAAATAAAGATGCTTCCAAAATCCCGAAAAAGGGCTGTCTGTATTCGCTGTAAACGTTATCCTCTCATTCGATGTTCCTTTGGCTATCAAGGCCCCTTTATATGAACCACTCCCTATTTGCAGACCAATATACTGATTAAACCGCACCTCCACTCCCGGCTCAATGGTCAATGTAACCGCATTTGTATAGTCACCATAGACCTGAACATCACTGGTAATAATATAAGGGCTGCCTTCTTTGGTCCAGGTTTCATTCGCTGAAATACGTCCTGCCTTATATGTGGCTGCAAATAAGAATGGAGTCTTGAATATTAAACCTATCAAGACCATTAAGACTGCAAAATATAATGGAAGATAATGATTAAGATATTGTTTAATGGAAATATTTCTATGTTTTGGTTTTGTGCTGTAACCAGAATGCCTCTCGATACTGCTCATCCTTCTCCTCCCCTCATTGATTTAAACAGTTTTAAACTCCTTACCCTTCTTCAAAGAAGAATATATTAACTTTGTCCTGGATTATAATGTATTCACCTCCTTTTTTTGGGTCTTGTATTAAAAGCAAAAGGCTTATTAATAAAGAAGTATTTTATTAAATTTATTAGAAAGGGATCATGCATCTTTAGATACTAAATTGTTAAAAATTGTTTTTATTAAAAATTATTAGGTCTCAATGCCATGACAATAAAGGACGGAAAAAAGACTTTGAGCCTGTTATTGAAGAAGATACCTTTGTTTGAAAAAACTGTTAGTATCATCCCTTAATTTAATATAGTTAAGTCAATATAATTGAGTTTTATATATTTATATATTTATATATTTAAAGGGATAACGTAGATAAAAAAATGGAATGGCCCCCTGCCCCCTTTATCAAAACTAATCAAATATAAAGTTACCAAATTAAAAACAAACTTGTCAATACAATTAAATAGTAAAATTAATTTATATATTTATGTTAATAACAATTACACAATTATAAATAAATTTATTAAATTTTTTTAAATGTATTTTTTTAAGGGAAGTTGTTTACAAAGTTGGCTTATTATTAGGAATTCCATGAAGTTTTTTAAAATGATTATTGAGTTAATTCTGCAAACTTTGTTTAAGCCCTCAAAAAAATATGTGATTATACTCTTCAAAATTGAATTCTGGTGCACACCTCTTTTACTTTTTTATTAGTCTATTAAGACGGTTTATTAACAAATCCATCAAAAGTCAGCGAGGTGTGCACGATATTAATAGCTAAAAAATTAATGCGCTGTGGGAAGCAGGCTTAATTTACACTGATCCACCACCGAATTAAAAAGTATCCAGAATCCTCCGCCGGGCTCTATCTCCTCTGTAGTGAGGACACGCACGTACCCGGAACCGCTTACAAACCTGTATATGACACCTATCTGGCAACTATCTACCGTGGGCCTTGCCCCGGATGTACATCCGCCGATCATCTCCCATCCGTCACTATATACCGTTTTGTCATAGGATGGTATGGATTGGCCTGTTGGAACATATTCCTTGTCCTCATTAACGAGTATCCAGTATCCGGCGCCAACCTGCAACTCTTCGCTATCCTGCACGCGCACATAACCCTTTTCCCTTTCGAACCTGTACATGACCGCGGCCCCTGGAAATAATACTGAGAGTCTGGCGTCGGAAGGAACCACCGGTAGCGATAT
>JBLIRS010000160.1:0-7788 GCA_049472415.1 bacterium
CCGGAATCAAAAATAGAGGATGCAAGAGATAAAGCCTTGCTCAATTCTTCTCTCGCCATACAATTGCTTAAATCTATTCGCGCCTGAGTTTTTAGGATCTGTTCTAAGTATCTGAAATATATTTTAAATTAAAAAAATCCATTGATTTTACTCAGCAAATTTTATATATTGTATTAGAAGAGTTAACGACTGCATATAAAGGAGTAGTTGTCGTATACAGATACCATTTCAATAGAGTATTCTTATAGGTCTAGTATTAGATACAAGTCAAAGAGGTAAATAATTTGTCAAAGAACATTCTTTTCTGGCGATTGCAGCAGATGCAGCGGAGCGGATCGAATATTGGAGACAGGGCAATCTCAAATGCTATGTTTTCGGCCATATCAAAGGCGGTTCCCGACGCTCGATTTTTTGTTTACACACGTAATCCGGAATTTTTACCTTCGGAATATAATTGTGAAGGGATCAACATTTTCAATGTAAAGGGTTTTATCAATGGCATAAGGGTATTATCTAAAGCAGACCTGGTGATCTTAGGAGGAGGCACAATTATTCAGGATAAATCCTCTAAGTTGGTGATAATTTTCAATCTGAGTTTTGCCTGCCTAGCTTTATTATTCCGCAAGAAAGTCATGTGTTATGCGATTGGAGTAGGTGGGAAGAGTGAAGTTTCACCATTCGGCAGGTTGCTTGCCAGGATGGTTTTAAATCGTTGTTCCATGATAACTTTGCGTGATTCAGAGTCAGCGAAGATGTCTAAAAAAATTGGTATTACAGACACACCCACTTTCATTACTGCTGATGCGGCAGTCTTGCATAGACAAGCTTCTCCGGAGAAAATCAATTTAATTTTTGAAGAATTAGGTATTAAACCGGGCGATAGGCCGCTTATCGCAATTTCGCTAAGAAGGGTTTTTCACCGTACCGGCGGGATTTTACCAGTAAGTGTAAAAATCAAATTTGGACTAATGAATAATAATTGGGAAAGAAGGATAAAGATTTTTAAAGACAGAGTTGCAAATGTTTGTGATGAGTTAATCGAACGCTATAATGCGATTCTGATTTTTGTCCCTATGTATACCGGTGAATCATTCTTTTCCCCCAGGGATGATATTTTTACTCAGAAAGTGGTTAAACGCATGAAGCATAAAGCTTCAACAAGGATACTTAGAAAACGTTATGCACCTGCACAGATAAAAGGGCTTTTTTCAATGATGGATTTAGTTATCGGGGTGCCTCTTCATTCGATTATCCTTGCAACTACTGCAGGAACATTGGCTATTTCTCTTTGTTACGCGGACAAAAATATCCGGTATATGAGAATGATCGGAATGGAAGATATTACTGTGGATCTTCGTAAATTTAATAATACCCTGGAAAAAGAAAAACTTATGAATCTGGTTGATTATTGTCTAAAAAACAATGGTCCCCTGACCCTTAAACTCAAAAAAAGGATAAATATTCTTAAACAGGAATGCGAAAAAAATACCTCTTTGCTTTTAGATGTCTTACATTAGTGTCATTGAAAAAAGAGGCATGCATTTTTTTAAATAACCAGGATGTTACAAAATCTTAACTGTTTTGGATTAAAGTTTGTAAATCTTTATTTCAGGGCCGGGTTTATCTATTAAATTGTTTTCAAATTGCTTAGCCAGTGACAGCGATTCATCAAGTGAAAGATAAAATTTTTTCCATCCGGAGACCAGTTCTGGTTGCTCTCTCATGGAATCAGGATAGAAATAGACTATGCTGTCATAACTTGAGGTAATCACATATTCGAAACCCGCCCTTTTAAGCATTTCAATATTTGGAACAATGTCCATATTTTCCCCTCGATAGTAAAAAATTTTATAAGTGGTGCTGGAAATGCAAGGAGGATAAAGAATCGGCGCAAAAATTCTTGTTCCAGGCTTGATATGTTTTTCGATCCATTGACCCGACTCTATTCTGGTATTCGTATGCGATAACAGGTAAACATATCTGAAGGTCCTTATTCCCGTAGGCAAGACAAATAAAATGCTCAGGCATAGCAATATCCACCCCTTGCCCTTCAGAAATTTTATCCGGGAAAAGACATCCACGAGGAACCTTGCGGCCATAATGCAAAACAAAGGATAGAGAAAATAGAAATACCTGATTATTCTTTTGTTACCCGGTCCGGCAAGAAAAATATAATAGCAGATAATAACGAGGGCAAATCCTATATCAAGAGGTTGAATTTTGTCCCTGTTTGTGAAGCCTCTGTACAACGCATAAATAATCCCAAATATGAGCAGAATCAGAATTGATAACCCCATTGCTCCCCAAAAGGAATCAATGGCAAGGGGTTCGTAATTGCTTGGTATCCGGGAGAATAAATAATCAAAATACCAGCTCTGCGTAAAACCAAGTTTCCCTCCGCTTTGGGCTGCCAACTGTTTTGAATAACGGCCAAAATAATTACTGAACCGGACAAGGATAATAGGTGTTCCTATGATGAAGCTTATGGGAATCATGATCAGACCTGATAATGGATAACCATATAATTTTTTGGTATCACTTGTGGTTTTATGCTCATCCCACCATCTGAATCCCATAACAACCAGAAAGGGTATCACCAAAAAACCCGGCAGATATTTTGTAGATACACCCAATCCGATGAAAGTTCCGGCCAGCAGATAATTTTTTAATCCTCCGTCATGATTCAGACATGCTATATAATAAAGTGCAATAGCAGACATGAGAGCCATCATTGAATCGGTCATGGGATATCTGGAATCTTTAACATGAAAGAACATAAGGGCCAAAAAAAGCGCTGAGCAAAGCCCTATACGGTCATCCTTGAACGCCTTTGCCCCAACCAAAAAAACAAAGAATACGGTTAATACCCCGGCTAGGGCGTTTGTTATCCTTGCAATCAGATAAAAGACTGATGGTACGGCCTGATATAAATATCCCGAACCTTTTGGGGTATATAATGCATTGACAGCCTCGGAAAAACTTTTAAATCTGCCCTGCCAATTGCCAATAAGTGCATAACTGACCGCATAAACAGTAAATTCAGCAGCCAGGAGGTTTAAAAAAAGGGTTGGATATTGATATTGCTTTGGATCTATATCAAATTTTCCATTTAAAATGTTCCAGGTTATTCTCTTCGATACACCTACCGTTTTCTGGGCATCCACGTACATGATGTCCGGAAGGCCATGGTTTATTGCCTTTAAACGGACGAATAGGGCAATCAGTATAATCAGACCAAGAAGGTAGTATTTTGTTTTAATCTTCATTTTTAATGATTTCGTAAATAATTATTCCGCGTTTCAGGGGCTTTTTTAAAGGATTTAAATCAAAGGAATCGATTTTTCTTACAAAGTATATCCAATGAATGCGATTATTGTCAAACGAGGCCGGCTATTGATATTTGAAAATATCAAAACTTTCCCGATCTGAGGATGGATATTACAAGCCCCAGGCCCATGATACCTGCCGATACATAGCCTAACACACCGAGCAGGGGGTAACCGTAAATTAGGGGGCCAGTTTCAAGGGACATGATGATGGATGAGCCTACAATAATGGACGATATGATCAGGCCGAAGGCAATGCGGTTGCTGGATCGGTCGATTTCCCTTATGAGGTTGTCCAATCCCAGGTGTTCGAATTCAATCTTTAGTTCTCCCTTTATAAGCTTTTTGGTCAGTGTGTTGATCTGGTTTGGGAGAAGCTTCATGATTTTTGAAATATTAGATATATTTTTTACCAGATCCCCAATAATGCGCTTGGGTTGCAGCCTTTGCTTGATAAGACGTTTGGCATAGGGCCTGGAAACTTCAATAAGATTTAGATCCGGGTCAAGCTGACGGCCGACCTCTTCGGTGAACAGAATGGTTTTCCCCAGGAGCATGAGGTCCACAGGCACCCGCATATTATGTTTCATTGCCATCTCGAGTGTCTTACTGAATATCTCGCTGACAGAGATATGTTTTAAAGGGCGATCATAATAAATTTCCGTAAGGTCGATAAAATCCCTCTTGAATGCCCTAAGATCTATATTATCTGTCACAAAACCCAGATTGAGATATTCCTCGATGAGACGATCATAGTCTTTGGTCATGTACGCAAAGAAGATTTGAGCACAGCTTTCCATTACCTCTTCATTCAATCGTCCGACAATACCGAAATCCATTAATCCCAGAACACCATCATCCACGACAAAAAGGTTTCCCGGATGGGGGTCCCCGTGGAACAGGCCGAACTCGAGAAATTGCTTTAAAAAGATATGACACCCATTTCTTGCAAGCAATTTCCTGTCCCACCCTCTGGCATCGATCTCTTCAAGGTCATTTATCCTTACACCTGAAATCTTCTGGAGTATAAGGACCCTTTTCGAGGTAAGGTCCCAGTAAACCTTTGGAATGACAACCGTGGAGTCTCCTTCGAATAGCGTGTTGAATTTCTGAGTATTGCTTGCCTCCAGAGTAAAATCTAATTCCTGGTGGATGGATTTTGAAAACTGCTCAATGAGCCCTACAGGATCATAAAACCTGCTTTCAGGCATGTATTTTTCAAGAAGGTGGGCTATGTAGAACAAGATATTAATATCAGTATCTATCTGTTGTTCAATCTTGGGCCTCTGAACCTTGATCATCACGGATGTTCCATCCTTAAGGGTGGCCTCATGAACCTCGGCTATTGAAGCCGATCCTGTAGGTATTTCACGGATATCTGCAAAAATATCACAGGAAGGACATTCCAACTCTTCTTCTATGACTTTCTTAATGATGGGAAACGGAAGTGGAGGAAGATTGTCCTGGAGCTTTTTGAATTCATTTATGAATTCTTTGGGCATGATATCAGGCCTCATGGAGAGCAGTTGACCGAATTTTATAAAGGTCGGGCCCAATTCCTCGAAAACATGCCTTACCCTGACATGCACGGATACACGTGTCTTAGGCTTCCCAATAGGTGGCCTGAAGGTCACCACCCTCATGCCCATGGAGAGAAAATCCTGCAGGTGAAGCTGCTCTATGATTTGGCCAAAGCCATGTTTTATAAGAACGTTGACTATGTGGCGAAGGCGCTGGATATTTTTGTAGGTTTGGCCTATTTTGGTTAAAGGCATCGGATAACCTTAAATTTATAGGACTATTTTAGTGCTGCTTTTTTTGTTTCTCGATCGCCTCAACCCTTTTTTCAAGGGCTTCGAGCCTTTGAATAAGCTGATCAATATCGCTCTTTTTGCATAGATTTTCCCTTGTCAGGTACCTCTTCACAAGTTCGGATACCTTGGATTCCAGGTCCTTGCCGGTTGTCTCCAGTTTTTCCAGCATATTCTTGAGCATCCCTTCACCCTCTTTTGAGCTGATTTCACCTCTTTTTATCAAATCATTGACAAAGGCCCTTGTCTTTTCTTCGGATAGTGAAATAAACCCCCAGCCGGCATTGACCATTTTTTGTAAAAAGTCTGAAAATTTATGCTCTTCGCACATCGTTATTCCCCCTTTACTTGTTTAATCTTGATTTTAATAATTCCTCTATGGCATCGGGTAATGATCTTAGGGCATTATCGATCCCCTGCGGATTATTACCCCCTGCCTGGGCCATGTCCGGACGGCCCCCGCCTGATCCCCCGACATGCCCTGCTACGCGCTTTATTAAATCGGGTGCCTTTATTCTTTCTGTAAGGTCCTTGCTTACCTTTATAAGGATATTTGCCTTACCCTTTAGCTCTGTACCAAGCGCGACTATACCTGAACCCAGTTTATCAGCGATCGAATCCGCCGTCCCTCTCAGACTCTCCATGTCCATATTCTGTCCTGAAGGATGGTAGGTTAACACCTTGATCCCATCCACTACCTTTACTTGATCCAATATTCCGCCTATCTCCTTTTGGGCAAGTTTTGCCTTTAGCTCTTTGATATCCCTTTCCTGGTCACGTGATTCTCTCATAAGACGGTTTACTCTCTGCGCGATTTCCATCTCCGGCGTTTTGAGCATGCCTGCTATATCAGCAACCTCATTACGTAATCTTCTCACATAATCATACGCCCTTTTCCCGGTAAGTGCCTCTATCCTTCTTACACCCGCGGCAATCCCCGTTTCGGAAAGTATTATGAAAAGCCCGATCTGGCCGGTGCTCTCTGAATGGGTGCCACCACACAGCTCTATGCTTACATCTGAAATTTGAACGACCCTGACGCGATCCTGATATTTTTCTCCAAAAAGGGCCATGGCCCCTGAATTCATGGCTTCGTTCAATCCCATTTCCCGGGTTGTAACCTTGATGCTGTTTCTGATCTGGTCATTGACATCCGCCTCGATCCTTTCCATCTCTTTGGAAGTGAGGGGCGCGAAGTGCGTGAAATCAAATCTGAGCCTGTCCGGCGCCACAAGAGACCCGGCCTGTCTTACATGATCTCCCAGGATATTTCTCAGGGCCGAATGCAACAGGTGGGTTGCGGTATGGTTCAGGGCTATTGCCAAACGTCTCTCATTGTTAACTTCCAGGTATGCCTGATCTCCGGTTTTAATTGTTCCCCTTTTTACCTTTACCCTATGAACACACATATCCGCAAGGGTCACTGTCTCTTTTACATCGGCAAGAAAGCCTTCTCCCTTGATTATGCCGCTATCCCCAACCTGGCCCCCTTTTTCCGCATAAAATGGTGTCCGGTCAAGTATCAATTCCACATCCCGGCCTTCCTCCGCCTCATTGATCATGTCCGGTCCGGAGATTATTGCAAGGACCTGCCCTGTGCCGGATATGTTTTCATAACCAAGGAAATTCGTACTGGGAAGCTCTGATGAAAGCCGTTTGTATATCCCCTTGATCTCGGTCGCCCCTGATCCCTGCCAGTGTTTGCGTGCCTGCTCCCGCTGCTTTGCCATTGCCATGTCAAACCCTTCCTGGTCAAAGCCGAAACCCTGCTCGGAAAGAATCTCCTGTGTAAGATCCAACGGAAAACCAAAGGTGTCGTAAAGGCGGAATATCTCTTCACCCGGTATACGTGAAGAATTCTTCCTTTTGGAGGAGTCCATTATCTCATTCAGCATGGATAGGCCGCGGTCCAGGGCATATTGAAACCTTTCCTCTTCCTGGCTTGTTATATTGGTTATATAATTGAGGTTGTCCTCCAGTTCCGGATATGGTCCGTTCATGACCTCCGCGACCTTGGGGACAAGCCTGTGAAGAAAGGGTTTGTTTATATTGATAAGTTTTCCGTGACGCGCAGCCCGTCTTATTATGCGCCTGAGCACATAGCCCCTTCCTTCATTGGAAGGTAATACCCCGTCAGTAACCAGAAACGTTATGGCCCGGATATGATCACTGATAACCCTGAAGGAGATATCATGGCTGTGGTCGCCTCCTCCGTAGCTCTGATCGGTATATTCTTCTATGGCCCTGAGTATAGGGGTGAACAGGTCCGAGTCATAATTGGACTTCCCGCCCTGGATCACGGTCGCCAGCCTCTCGAGACCCATGCCCGTATCTATGCTGGGTTTTGGCAGAGGAGTCATTTTCCCGTCCTGATGCCGCTCAAATTGCATAAACACGAGATTCCAGATTTCAAGGTATCTGTCGCAGTCACACCCTACTTTACAGTCCGGTTTGCCGCAGGAAAATTCAGGGCACTGGTCAAAGATGATTTCAGAGCAAGGCCCGCAGGGGCCTGTGTCGCCCATGGCCCAGAAATTGTCCTTTTCGCCGAGGCGCACGATCCGCTCCGCAGGGATGCCGATCTGCTTTTCCCAGATGTCGTAGGCTTCGTCGTCGTCCTTGTAGACGGAGGCCCAGAGCTTGTCCGCAGG
>JBLIRS010000161.1:0-7693 GCA_049472415.1 bacterium
GGCCTGTATAACATACAAATCGCCCTCAACAATCTAGTCAAATACGCCGGCCAATGCCACGACACTGAAATGTTAAATGATTTAGTAAAAATTTTTTAGCAAAAAGTTAATAAATCTTTTAAGTTTGGATCATGTTTTTGGCATATATTATGCATTTATATTTAATAAATTTGTATAAAAGGGTGCTCACAAAAAAATCTCAATAATTTATAAATTTTTAATTAAACAGTTGTTCATTGATTAAAATTTCTTTAATATAAATCAAACTATCAATAAGATTTCAATGAAAAAGAAATACATTATATTTGTTGTTCTTATCTTATTATTTTTCTCTGCTTTTTCAGAAGCCTCTTATGATGTCCTGGCCGTTCAGAGTTTTGATGATATAGAACCGTATGAGGATGCGTTAAAAGGTTTTAAAAAAGCCTGTAATTGTAATGTTCGAAAAATAGTGGTTTCAGATTTAAATGAATCCTCAATTTTGAGAAAAATCAATAAAAGCAAACCTGATGCTCTTCTCGCGATAGGCATGGATGCTCTTTCTAAGATTAAAAAAAATAAAAACATGCCCATTATTTATTTAATGATAGTAAATCCCAAATCCATCTTGTCAGAGGAAGAAAATATCACCGGAATCAATATGAATATACCTCCTGGAAAACAGTTGGCAATATTTAAGGAGGCATTGCCTGATATAAAAAAAATAGGGGTATTATTTGACCCGAATAAGTTGGGATTTTTTGTAAAAAAGGCTCAGAATGAGGCAAAAAAAATGGATTTTGAGCTGATTGTCAGGGAGATCGACAGCTCAAAAAAGGCGCCTTCAGCATTGATCAGTATGAAGGAAGAAATAGATGCCATCTGGATGTTGCCTGACACAACCGTTTATTCTCCGGAAACGGTTGAGTTTTTATTTATCTTCGCCTTTGATAACAAGATCCCTGTTTTTACATTTTCAAAAAGATTTCTTGAGATGGGGGCTTTAATTTCATTGAGCACTGACCCGTTTGATTTAGGAAAGCAAGGAGGGGAACTGGCCAATGAGCTGGTGCCATTAAAGAAAATCAGGAATCTGTCAGCAGTCGAGGCCAGGAAGATTATAATTTCGATAAACCCGAAAACGGCAAAAAAACTGGGTATCACAATAAGTGATGAGATTCTGAATAAATCAGAATAATTCACTGAAGAAATAGATGTTAGAAAAAATTTTTTTTAAGAAGATTAATGAAAGTTTTACTTCCAGGGTTTTTATTATATTTACACTTTTTGTAATAATCATCACCTTCACTTTCACAATTTTTTTCATCCACCAGCAAAAAAAATTACTAAAAACAAACCTAAAAGAAACAGGAGAAATCCTTACTGAAGATCTGGTGTATCATTCAAGATTTGGCGTGTACGCTGAGAATGATGCTTTACTTGAGGACCCCATAAATGTGATTTTGCGATTTGAAGATGTTATAGAGGCTTCTGTATATAATGGTGAAGGGAACCTCCTAAAAAAGAGGCAAAAACCAGGGATTAAGAATTATGAAAAAGAATTGCTATGGAACAGTAAAGCCCCTCAAGAAATGTTTAAAAAAATTATTGAACATCAATCTCAAGAATATATCGAAAATAATAGTATATTAGAGTTTTGGGCGCCTGTTCTCTCTGGTTCGGATTATTCCACCGAGGAATATGTTTTGTTAGGAGAAGTAAAAGAGCAGAAAAAAAAAGAAATAGCGGGATTTGTAGGAATAAAGATAAGCAAAAGGATGCTGATTAAAAAGTCTCAGGATTTCTTATACAAAGGAATCTTATTAGGGAGTATCTTTTTTCTGATTGGCTCCATGATGATTTATTTTATTACAAGAAAGATAACAAAACCGCTTAATAGATTGACCGAGTCCGTTAAAGCTTTCGGAACAGGAAGCTCTTTTACCCCGGTCCCGGTAGAGACGAAGGATGAAATAGGGAAACTTGCAACAGCCTTTAATAATATGTCCGAATCGTTGATGCGAAGGGAGGAAGAAAAAGAGCACCTTGGTGAGCAGTTAAGACACGCTCAGAAGATGGAGGCCATAGGGACCCTGGCAGGGGGGATTGCCCATGATTTTAATAATATCCTTACAGCAATATACGGATATTCCATTCTCTTGAAGCTTAAGCTGGATGAAGATGATCCGTTATGTCATGAGGTGGAGAATATTATCTCGGCGGCGGAGAGGGCCGCTAATCTCACAAAGAGTCTTCTTGCTTATAGCAGAAAGCAATCCATAGATCTCAGGCCGGTGAATCTTAACGAGCTGATTAAGGATGTAAAAAAACTTTTGACCAGGCTTATAACCGAGGAGATCGAATTCAGGCTTAATCTTGTTGAAAAGGACTTGATCGTTATGATCGATTCAGGCCAGATGGAGCATGTTTTATTCAATCTTGCGACAAATGCAAGGGATGCCATGCCAAATGGTGGGGTTTTGTCAATAACTTCAGAATACGTTGAATTGGAACAAGGTCATGTTTCAAATAATGGTCTGAATTCAAATAATAAAGAAAAAACAACCAAATACGCACTGTTGACTGTTACTGATACAGGCATGGGAATGAATAATGAGATATTGGAGAAGATATTTGATCCATTTTTTACAACAAAAGAAGTGGGAAAGGGAACAGGACTCGGTCTTTCAATGGTTTATGGGATTATCGAACAACACAAAGGCTTTATTGACGTCAGCAGCGAACCGGGTAAAGGCTCAAAATTCAAAATATATTTGCCATTAATTCTGAAGGATGCCGAAGATAAAAAAGCAGAAAAAATACCTATTATCCAGGGCGGCAGAGAAACAATCCTGATCGCGGAGGATGATCATGAGGTTCGTAGATTATCAAAATATATACTTGAAGAATATGGGTACAATGTTATCGATGTTATCAATGGAAGTGAAGCAGTGAGAAGTTTCAAGAAATATCAGGATGCGATCGATCTCCTTTTGTTTGATGTAATAATGCCCAAAAAAAACGGAAATGATGCTTACCTGGAGATAAAAAAGATCAGGCCCGATATTAAGGTGCTTTTTATAAGCGGCTATGATTACAATATAGTCCAAAAGCAGGGGGGCTTTGAAGAGGGAATAAATTTTATCTCTAAGCCGGTCTCGCCTTTTTTTCTTTTAAAAAAGGTGAGAGAGACACTCGATGCTTAAGGTTGGCTATTTTGAAAAGTTAAAAAATGACTTCACAATAAATTATAGACGTCAAACAAGGGGCTCTAATTTTAAAAGAAACGCGTAACTGAGCTGTTTTATAAAATCATCGGTGTAAGCGGAAAAGCCCCCTTGTATGCCGGACAGTTTTTCTAATCCTTTCATTTCCTCATAGACACGTCTGAGATCCGTTTTTTCAAGGTCAATGAGACCGTACATGATAATATCAACCGTTTGATTTATAGCCCCATTTCCATTGGGAACGGCAATAATATCATTATTCTGTAAAATCGTCTCCAGCGATTGTGAAAAATCTGTCTTGTTGATTGGCTGTTTATTAAGAGCCTGCGTTATATAAGGGGAGAGAAATTGAAAAAGCCGGTAGGTATGATCTTCCATTTTGACAGGTTTATCTCCGTAGTTCGATCTTGGATCAGAATAACCGTATCCCGGGTTTTCAAATACGGTCCTTGGGATAAAGTAAGTCATTGCTATTAAGGTATTCGCTTCATGGGAGTAACTTGTATTGATGCTCAGGATCTTGCCCAAATTGCAGATTAGCGGGTACTGAGTGTATTCCGCATCGAGAATACTCCCGATATCTTCTCCAAAGCGTTTGAAGTTCCCGTTTTGAGGTTCTCCGAGGATCCAGTTTTCAGGATTGCTGTCAGGGGCGAATGAAATCATGGCATGGCCCTTAACAGAAATGGATTGATTTGAAGAATCTTTATTTAAAATATAGGGTTTTATTGTGGTATAAAAGACATCCGGTATCTTGTTGCACAACTTCTTTCTCTCCAGCCTGTTATTCATGCTGGAAAAAAGAAAACGGAAGTAGGCCCCATCGGGTATATATACTTCATCAGGGGACAGGAACAGGTAAATCCTCTGGGAAAATTGCGAACAGTCGGACTTATCCTCTTCATAGGCCCGCCACTTTTCATTATCTGCAGCGTATCGGGTAAACTGGTATAAAAAGAAATTGGTTTTTGCCTCGTTGTTGCTGAAATATGGCCAAATATACGTATCATTATAAAACAGATCGATTTCTTTATAGGTCTCATCATATTCAGGCGATTGAAAATAATTCGGCGGCATATTTTTTTTGTTCAGTATACTCAGGAGGGATAATAAGTCCTCCCCGATCCTGTCCCTTTTAAAAAGGTCACTTTTTCTAAGGATATAGCCTTTGCTGGATCTGTCATATATGGCAATATCATCCAGGGTCAAATTTGGAATACCTGATTCTTTATCAGAGTCAGAAGAATCGAGTCCGCTGAAAAGTGTGCCCTTATCCTTTCCCCCTTTTTCATGGACGGATTCGGGTTGATGATTTAGTGTTTGACTTGAATCCGGATGTTTCGTTCCTGTATATTCCCGGCCCTTTTCACTTAGAGGGATATTTTTCGTCTCCCCCTGCATCCCTTTTTCCATGATAGTATCTTCAGGCCCTTTCATCTCATTAAAGATAATTTCCTTCCCTATTGAGAATAGGAATAAAAGCAGGATCCCTCCTATGGCCAGAAGGATAGCGTTTAGTTTAAATTGATTGCGCATATTTTTTCATTAGGTTAAAAGTGAGGAGCCAGAGGCGGTGATGGGGAAAAACATCGATATTAATCAGCATTATTTCTAAATTCAGTCAGGTCCATTTTGTATTTACTAATCAATTGGGCTAACCAGGAGCGGTTCATCTTTGCCTGGCGGGCCGCTTCAGAGACATTTCCCTGAGTCTGGGAAAGCAGGTTGGATATGAACAAACGCTCGATCTTCTCTTCTGCGTTTTTTCTTGCCTTGGCCTTGACAGACTTCAACTCATCATTATCTCTCGGGATATAAAAAATACCATCGCAGTTATTTGACAATGTGAAAGGTGATCTTTGGCTTAGTATCTCCTTTGGCAGGGATTCTATTCCGATCATGTTTTTTTTCGCCAGGATCATTGCCCTTTCTATTACATGCTGCAACTCTCTGACATTGCCCGGGAAATTATATTTAGATAAGATATCGAGCGCGGTATTCTCAACACCCAGAATATCTTTGCCTGTTTTTTCTGAGTTCAATCTTATGAAATGATCGATAAGGAGAGGGATATCCTCTCTGCGGTTGCGCAATGGGGGGATTTCCAACTCAAAAACCTTTAACCTGAAATACAGGTCCCGGCGGAATTTTCCCTCGTTTACCAACTTCTCGAGGTCCTGGTGGGTGGCGGCAATCACCCGAACGTCGATCAGAATGTCCTGATTGCTTCCCAGGCGCTGGATAACGCCTTCCTGAAGCACCCTTAATAATTTAACCTGCAGGGACAAAGGCATATCGCCTATTTCATCCAGGAAGAGGGTCCCCTCGTTAGCCTCCTCAAAGCGGCCTATCCTTCTTCCCATAGCTGTTGTGAAAGCGCCTTTTTCATGCCCGAATAGTTCGCTTTCCAACAGGTTCTCAGGGATCGCCCCGCAATTTATCGCTACGAAACTTCTTGAGGCGCGCGGGCTGTTATTATGAATAGCCTGAGCCACTAATTCCTTGCCGGTGCCTGTTTCTCCGTATATCAATACAGTACAGTCGGTAAGTGATACCTGTTCAGCCCTTTTGAGCATCTCTATAAGGACATCGCTTTTACCGATGATATTTTCCAGACTGTATTTTTGTTTACAGGATAGTTTCAATTCAGCGTTTTGACGTCTCAGAAAGGCCTCGGCCTTCTGTAAATCATGATATAAATTGGCCTTCTCAATAGATGTGGCAATATTGTCCGCCATGGCGATTAAGAGCTGTTGATCGTCCTCTGTGAATATACCATTCTTTTTATTAACGGCCTCTATTACACCCAGGTTTCTTTTTATGCCCTGCAAAGGAACACATAAAATGGATTTTGTATTGGCCATTGTGTGTTCATCAACCTTTTTATAAAAACGTTTGTCCTGCTTGACATCATTTACAACAGCCGGCTTTCCCTCCCGGAAAACCCATCCCGCTATCCCCGAATCAGCGGGAAACCTGAGCTGCTTTAATCTTTTTTCCACATCCTTCGATTCTTCCTCAACTATAGGAAAATAGAACATTTTTTCCTTCTGGTCCCATAGGATGAGAGAAGCGCCCTCGACATTCAACAGCTCCTTGGTTTTCTTCAGGATGAATTTTAACAGCTCATCCCTGTCAATAATGGAATTAAGCGCGCTTGAAATATCGTAAAGGGCCGATAATCTTGCTATCTTTCGCCTTAATTCCTTAGAGGCGGGTTTTGAATCACTATCTACGGTGAAAATACTCATGGCATGATTTAGTTTTTTAAATGAACTCGGGGACCTTATAAAATACCTGGACATTTGCAAAATAGAATATTAAATACAATCTATTAATATATTCCCATATAATTTATTGAATGTCAAATATTGAAACAGAATTTTTCATATGAAAAACTGATTTTTTGACTTTATCATCCGGTTTAGGTTATACTTTTTCGAAGGCTAAAAATTGGGACAGTTGTGGGACATTTGCCGGATCCGAAAGTTTTTACAAAAAGTATTATAACAACATGGAAGATTGGAGATTATGACCGCAAAAAAGAAGATGTTGATACTCTCGGTAATATTTCTTCTCCTTATGTGTGCTTGTCTCGCATTAGGATGGCAGGGCCTGGAAAAAGTCTATAACGCTCAAAAGGAGGCGAAGGTTGCCTTTGCATTGAATAAGGACCTTCAGGATTTAATGATCTCTTATGAGCATATAGTCATGGTGGTTCATGATTATATCATACTCGGAGATCAGGATGAAAAACAGACATACAAGGTCAAATATGATGATATCCTGGCAGAAAAAGAGAATATAACGCATTTAATCGATAAGGAAAAAAAGAATCATTGTAATGAATTTCAGGTAACTTTGGGAGAAATTCAGAATTTATTTCCGGAGATGGAAAAAGATAGCTTACAATTTGAAAGCACAGTAAGCGAAATTTTTTCCATTAATGAACCCTTCGGTGATCCTCAGGTCGGCGCGCTTATGAAGAAACTGGATTCCATAACAAAAAAGATCGTGACCCGATTGGAATCCAGGACGCTGGAATTACGGGACCTGTTCGAACACGCGCTCATGGAAAGCCACAAGAACCATTTATTTATCAATATAGCACTGATTGTTCTGGGGCTTATCTCATTTGTGATAGGGTTCATTGTAAGCCAGTACATGATAAAAGTATTATAAAAAGGGCGAGGCCGGGCACTTAAGGCCCTTTAACCTCCAGTTCCGCTTCACCTGTAATATCCTGACAGAGTATCCAGAACCCCTGTCCAGGCTCCATAGGACCTGATGCCGGTACCCTTTGATACCCGGCCCCCTGTGCATACTTATAAATCACACTTATTTTGCCGTTATGCAGTTGAGCCCCGGCCGGGCAGGAGCATCCGCCAATCATACCCCATCCGTCCTCATACAATGAAATGTTATAGGATTGTATGGATTGACCGGTAATCGGATAGTCCTGTCTCTCGTTTAGCAGTATCCAATAT
>JBLIRS010000162.1:0-7677 GCA_049472415.1 bacterium
ATCTTCTTTGTGATTTTTTTCAAAATACGAAGAAGATTCTGTTGTTATAGGCTCAGCAAAAAATGCATCCTCCCTTGGAAAGTGCAGAGAAGCAGGTGTGAGGGTATCGTTTTCCTCCATAATCATTGCCCTTTCAATGATATTTTTTAGCTCCCTGACATTTCCGGGATAGATATATTGTAGTAAGAGAGATATAGATCCTTGATGGAGGCCCCTGATATTCTCATGAAATTCGATGTTGAACCTTTCAATAAAATAATTTGCAAGGGGTATAATGTCTTCCCTTCGCTCCCTTAGAGGAGGAACCGTGATCGGGAACACATTGAGCCGATAAAACAAATCTTCCCTGAACTCCTTGGAGACAATCTTTTTTCTCAGATCACGGTTTGTTGCAGCTATTACTCTCAGATCGACCTTATGGTCAACAGTACCCCCGATCCTCCTAAAGGTTCTCTGTTCAAGGAACCTTAACAATTTAACCTGAATTGAAAGATCCAGTGTCGAGATTTCGTCCAAAAACAATGTGCCTTGATCTGTAAGCTCCAACAGCCCCTTTTTAGGGTTCTTTGCATCTGTGAATGCCCCTCTTTCGTAGCCGAACAGTTCGCTCTCCATCAATGAACTGGGAAGCGCGGAACAGCTTATATCAATAAAAGGCTTATCCGCTCTTGGGCTTAGGTGATGGATTGTCCTTGCTACCAGTTCCTTGCCCGTTCCGCTTTCTCCCATAACAAGCACAGTGCTGTTTTCCAGCCTGGCTATTTTTTCTACCATTTGGTAGACCTCTTTCATCTTTGGGCTTTCTATGACAGTAATATGATCCGGCCCGAATCTCTGCAACAACTGCTTTTTAAGCAGTAAATTCTCTGTAAATAGATCGTAAGCCTTAATGGCCTTTTTTATGATTATTTTCAGTTCATCTATATCGGTTGATTTTATTAAATAGTCATCGGCTCCTAGTTTAATTGCCTTTATTGCGTCGTGGATATCCTGTGAAGAAGTGAGCATGATTACCTGAATATTCGGATAATCTGCCTTTACAATTTTAAGCGTTTGAAAACCATCGATCCCCGGAAGTGAAAGATCCAGCAACAGCAGATCGAACTCTTCATCCTTCAATATTTGCAATGCGTCTTCGCCACTAAACACAGCATGACAATATAGGCCTTCAGATTCCAGATAGCGGCATATGCTTTTGCAAATCAGACGGTCATCGTCTACTATGAGTATCCTATACGACATAATCCTATTAAAATGTGTAATTATTTTATTGTCAAGGTTTATTCAACAGGCAGACATATCTCGACCGTTGTGCCTTCGCCTTCCTTGCTAAGGATATTAATCGATCCGTTATGAAGATCGATTATTCTGGAGACTATTGAAAGCCCCAGGCCGGTTCTGTTTGATGATCCTGAAAAAAACGGATCGAATATGTGTTGTAAATCCTCGTCTTTTATCCCTGTGCCGGTGTCTTGAATACTTACCGTTACCCATAATTTTTCAGCATTATCTTCTGATTCTGCCTGATATATATCCGTTTTAATGATGATCTTTCCCCCACCTGGCATAGCATCCATGGCATTTAGAAAAATATTCAGGAATATCTGTTGCATTTTGGATGAATCGATCTTAATCACCGGAATTTTATTATTAAAGGCCTTTTTGACAACTATCCCGTTAGAGTCGAGTTTTCTTTTCAACAATCTCAATGTCTTACTAATAGGGTTATGGATATCTTCCTTTTTGGTTATAAAAACAGTGGGTTTCCCAAAATCACTCAAGCTTTCCAGGAGCTTCTCTAATCTTTGAACCTCACTTAGTATACCTTCCAAATCCTTATATAGTTCACCCTTTATTTTTCTTTGTTCCAAACGTTCCAGGATTGATGTCACCATAAGTCCGATTCCAACAAGGGGATTCTTTATTTCATGCACTATAGAAGCTGCAAGCTCGCCCATTATCTTCAGTCTTCCCTGATGCTCAATCTCTTTTTGCATCTTTAATTCTTTTGTTACAATCTTTCCAATCTCAAATATCCCTGCTAAATTTCCACGATCATCATAAACCGGGTGTCTTCTGATCAACACCTGATCGGCTCCGATAGGAATAGATAATTCATCACAATTTTTGTTATTGCTGGCGAGGTTTAAAATAGGGCAATCTTCACATGCGGATTCCCTGTTACGGATGATCTTATAGCATTTCTTTCCTATACAGTCCTCTGAGGATTTTCCCAGCAACTTTTCATAAGCCTTATTTACCATTAATATATTATAATCTGTATCAATCAATGATATGATATCTATCACTCCATGAAATATACTTTTAAATCTTGCTTTGTATGGCATCACTTATCATTAGTTCCTTTTAAGAAAATGGGAAAAAACAAATAAAGTATTTTTAAAAGTAAGTTTATAAATTAATGACAAAATTAATTTCTTTTCTAACATGGCCAAGCCAGAAATAATCATAATACTGAATTATTTCGCTTAAACCTCGTTTTATTAAAAGTTCATGCTAAAAGCAATGACGAAATATATCAGTATTTTTTTATGACATACCTTATAAATTAATATTATTAAAAAAAACAAAAAAATATCTAATTGTTCATCGGATATTTATACAGAAATATTTGTTTTTACAATTATATTATAATCAATAATTAAATAAAATGTCAAAAAAAATTTATTGTATCAGATAATTTATTTTTATTAATATTATTATTTTGAAGCATAGAACCATTTTGGACATTAATGGGTATCAAGCGATCCCATTTTTGACACAATAAATCCCTTAACATAAATATTTCGATCCATCTTTTCCCCTTTGCATATGCTCATATCCCAGAATATTCTAAAAAACCATTCAAGAAAACAATAGAGGTATGGAAGATTCATACAGAAACCAATAAAAATTTTCTCGAATTTTTAGACAGGTGTATCAAAAAGGATAAAGATGCCTGGGATACTTTTGTGGAGACCTTCGGCAATCCTATTTACTATTATAAAAAAAATCATTGTCAAGATGGATTAGCATCAACCATTTTGTACCAAAAATAAAACCTGGCCAACTTTTTATTCAATCCATACCTCCCGGATATTATAATCAATTTTGACGATAAAACTAATTACAGATTATGAGACAATTTCTTGGGATGATTAAATAATCTTTAATCAAAATAGTGTTTTTAAGATCCCCTGATATTTGGAACATTTTTTTCTCAATGTCTGACTTTTTACTGATCCATCAATTTTGTCGAAAGGAGATCACAATGCGTACCTTTTTAATAGCTCTCTTGTTAATACTATTTATTATAACTCCTTGCTTTGCCAAGATTCATGGAACTCCATACGGACAGACCCCACACGAGGAGGATGTTTGTGATGCTGAAACAGGAGTAGCCTTCGGCCTATGTAATGCATACTGTGAGGCCATGGACTGCGATTCGGAAAATCCACATGCCTCAGAAAAGGCTTGTGCCAGGATTAAGAGTTTGTACACAAAACATACCGGCAACAAATATCCGCCATGCGAGAAGGATAACAAAAAGCCCCCGGGACAGACCATTTATGAGCCAGGTTGTCCCTGCAATGATTATATCCCTGAATTTGCTGCTTTTCTTGAAAACACAAGTAATTTTAGTTACTGTTATGACACTCGCAATAACAATGAGATTTATCTGCAAATAGGCGATAAAGATGATGTTTTTATAACAGTTAATAATCTTGAGGCTCTTATACCGGTCTGCGAATACATAGATTATAATTCAGGGCAATCCGACAATCTGGAAATCACAGATGAAGAATTTGTTAGTTGCAAGAACCTGCTGCTTAAGAAAATTGAAGAAGCTGAATTGATATGCGATTATTAATCCTATCAGGTTGGAAAACTTTTTTGGTTATTTCTTAATGACATTTCGATTCTCAATTGAAGCACCTTCAATAGATCCATATGATCATTGAAATGGTATTCTGCCTTTAGGTGTGGATTCTTATAGGATGCAAATGGAACATTTGCGCCATCCGAGACAAGACGATCAACCTCAGAGTCCCCTATATACAGGGCTTCGTTCGGCTCAGCCTTAAAATGCCTTAATATCTTGAACAGACATTCCGGATCAGGCTTCGGATTCCGAACATCCAGGGTGGTGACAATCATGTCAAAAAGCTCCCCAAGTCTGTGTTCTTCTATTATTAAGGGCATGCTAAGTCCCCTGTTGGTTGCTATGGCAGTATGGTAATTGGGGCGGAGGCATTCGAGCACGGTTCGGATATGAGGCTCAAGGCGTAAAAGAGGGATAAAAAGAGTATTGTCAATAACCTTCAAATAGGCTTTCGCCTCTTCTGTCATGTTTGTGGATTGGAAAAGGTGTTCAATCGCCCCGAGGGCTGTTGACACATGGACGAATTCCAGTTGTTCCATATTCAACGGAGGCATGCCAAAATGTTTCAGGATATGATTATAAAATGCCTCATTGGCCTTCTTAGAATCAATAAGCACCCCGTCACAGTCATATATGATCACCTTTGGTTTTATCAAGAATTATTTACTCCTCTGTAAGACTTTTACGGCGGTTTTACAATATTTTCGGTTTTTTATTTTATTTTACTGAAACAGCCTCCCGATATATATGTAATAATAACATATATTTAATTTTAGTTCACCGTACCTACTCAAAAACCGTGTGGTTTACGTGTAGGTAATGCAAATATCAAATTGCAAAATGAAAAATGAAAATTTATGGAATACATTATTTTACATTTTAAAATTTGCAATTTGCAATTTTTCTCAAGATGCCACCGGGATTTTGAGGAGTTACTAGTTCGCCCAAATGATCAAAAATATAGGAGCGCCCGGGCAGGCTCGATGGATCAGGTCTTTTATTACCCTAACCCTGCAAGCATTAAAAAAGAACTTTTCATCTCAAACAAATAAACTGTTATAAAAAATTTAAACCAACAGAGAATAATGCATTGATATTTAATTGGTTATTGATTCAATACAATGCATTGCAAACAGAGAAAAGTTGACTTTAAAGAATTTATTATCGTTTTAGAGGAATATCATGGACGAAAAGTAGATATATCAAATCATTCTGAAAACACAATGACAGGAGGAGGGTATTCTTAATGGATATAATTGTCTGTGTAAAACGAGTTCCAGATACGGCAGAGATTCCGGTGACAATCGATGCAGATGGAAAGGGCATAAAAGAAGATCAGCTCACCTTTGATATTAATGAGGCAGACAGCTATGCCCTTGAAGAGGCATTGCTTATAAAGGAAAAATTAGGCGGTTCTGTTTCCTTGATAAGTATAGGTAATGAAGACACGGATGAAATTCTGCGCATGGGATTAGCAAAAGGCGCGGATTCCGCAATAAGGATTTGGGATGACAGTTTTGTCCGTTCCGATGGTTATGCAACAGCCGGGATACTTTCGAAAGCCCTCCAAAACAGACAATTCGATCTGATATTGACAGGCTGCATGGCCACGGATGACGGTTATTCCCAAGTCGGACCCGCACTCGCGGAATTACTGGATATACCTCACGCATCATTTGTGACAAAAGCAGAGATCAATGAAAAGACCTCTATCGTGCAGCGTGAGCTTGAAGGAGGATTGCTGGAAAAACTTGAAATGAGCCTTCCTGCATTGATCACCATCCAAACAGGGATCAATAAACCTCGTTATGCTTCAATGCTGGGCATAAGAAAGGCAGCCAGAAAAGAGATCGAATTTCTTGGTTTAAATGAAATTGGCATTGAAAAGCAGGAAGCAGGAGAAGCAGGATCAAAGACAAGGATTGAAAAGATTTATATACCCCCGGTTCTTAAAAGGGCCGAGATTTTGAAAGGGACATCGGATGAGGTTTCCGCAAAGCTTGCCGAGGTGCTCAAAGGAAAGGGGGTGCTGTAATGAGTGAATTATTTGTACTGGTTGAACATAGAAAAGGTGAGATCAGGGATATAACATTTGAAATGCTCTCACTGGGAAGACAGTTGGCACAAAAAAACGGAACAAGCCTTACAGCGGTGCTCCTTTCGGACCATACAGAGAAATTTACAGACAGATTGAAAAACTATGCTGACACAATATTATGTATCGATGAAGAAAAGGCGGGAAATTTCAATTCCGCGGTTTATCAGAAAATCCTTTCATCATTATTAAGGCTCAAAAAACCTTTACTTACATTGATCGGACACACAGCCTTCGGTCTGGACCTGGCCCCTTCCCTGGCCGCTGAATTGGAACTCCCCCTTGTAACTGACTGTATAGGTTTGAATCTTGAGAATAAGATACTATCGGCCGAGAGACAGATGTTTGGTGGAAAGGTAAACGCAAGCATAAGCCTGAACGGGGGGCCCGGTTATATTGCAACCATTCAACAAGGCGCCTTTCAAACTGAAGAAAATCAGTCTGAGGCAAAGATCGAAAAAATAGCATTCTCATTAAATGGAGATACATCATATCACAAATTTATAGAATATGTGGAGGCAGCAATCGGGGATGTGGATATAACGCAATCGGATATTGTGATCGCTGTCGGTCGCGGCATAAAAGAGCAGGAGAACCTGTCTATGGTGGAAGATCTTGCCAGCTCAATAGGTGGGGTTCTTGCCTGTTCCAGGCCCATAGTTGACGCGGGCTGGCTGCCTAAGGCAAGACAGGTGGGAAGCTCCGGAAAGACAGTGAATCCCAAGCTGTATATAGCAATAGGCATTAGCGGCTCAAGCCAGCACCTGACAGGTATGAAAGGTGCGAAGACGATCATTGCCATCAACAAAGACCCCAATGCACCTATCTTTAATGTTGCGGATTATGGGATCGTGGATGACCTGTTGAAGGTAGTCCCTGTACTGAAGGAGAAGATACTGGAAGTGAAAAATGCTGTAACAGCCTAAAGGGTAAGGTCATGTCGAGCACAATAGAAATAATCCCGGAGATCAGGGAGGCCATTGTAGAGTCCGGAGCAAAGGACGTCTTCAAATGCTACCAATGCGGAAAATGCTTCAGTGTGTGTCCCTGGTATCATGTATCGGCCGCTGAGTTTCCTGTTCACAGGATACCCCAGGCAGTTAAACTGGGGATCATAGCAAGCAGTGAAGATAAGGATGTGATTGAGGCTGAAGTAAAAGAAATATTCCAATGCGTCGGTTGCGAAGCCTGTTTGAATGAATGCCCCCGGGGGGTTAATATCCCGGACATCATCAGGGCCGTGCGCAGAATATTTGTGGATTACGGCACCATCCCACAGGAATTGAAGTCTGCCATCTCAAAGATCCAGGGCACGGGAAATCCACTGGGGGAGTCAAGGGAGAAGCGAATCCAGTGGTGCGAAGGCCTGGATGTGCCTGTTTTTCAGCCAGACATGGATTTTCTGTATTTTTCTTGCTGTCTGCCGGCATATGATTCACGTCTGAAAAATGTCTCTCAATCTACGGTTAAGATATTGAAGGACGCCAATGTATCCTTCGGAATACTAGGCCCTAAGGAAGAATGCTGCGGTGAAAGCATTCGAAGGGTGGGGTCCGAAAAGGTCTATAAAAAACTTGCAAAGGCAAATGTATCCAATTTGATCGATGCCGGAGCTAAAAGGGTCTTAACCACATCACCTCATTGTTATACCATATTTAAAAATGAATATCAGAAGTTTGGACTTCATGTGGAGGTCCTG
>JBLIRS010000163.1:0-7621 GCA_049472415.1 bacterium
CAATAACTACAGGGACAAAACATCCATCTACAACCTGGGAAAATGTTTCAGGAGAACCTGTATAAGCAACCTTTACTATATCTGCTCCAAGCTCGGCCCCAATCCTGGCGGCATGTTTGACAACCTTAGGGTCATATTCGTTTTCAATCTTAGGCCCTCTCGTATACATCATGGCTACCAGGGGCATGCCCCAATCCCTTGTTACCTTCGCGACAGAGCCAAGATCCTTAAGCATGGACTTTTCATCATCCGATCCGATATTCACATGAATGGATACGGCATCGGCGCCGAGCCTGACTCCCTCTTCCACGGAACAAACCAAAACCTTGGCGTTTGGATCAGGGGAGAGGACGGTGCTTCCGGAAAGGTGAATGATCAAACCGACGTCCGCGCCATGGCCTCTATGTCCGGATTCCACAACCCCTTTATGTATGATTATGGCATTTGCGCCACCCGCTGCTATCTGGTTGACGGTTTCCTTCATGTCAATAAGTCCGGGTATTGGTCCCAATGTTATGCCATGGTCCATGGGGACAATAACAGTCCTTCCAGAATTCCGGTTCATGATCCTTTCAAGACGGATCTGTTTGCCGATCATCGCTGCACCTCCGGGATATAACCAAATTTAATTTCAATATGATTTAGTCTCATTATAATATATATATTAAGTATAAAAAATTTATTTACTTAAGAAGCATAATTGCAGTTTTTCTCATTCTATTAGAATGACAGGTCCTTGTCAAACATAAAATAACAGAAAAATGGCCTCCGTCCCTATTTAAACCAAAAGTTTCCCTTTTTTTAGATTAATGGTTAACTGCTTGTCTAAAAGGGTTTTGTCCTGTATAAAATTTGTTATGTTCGTCGGATCGCAAATGAAGGTACTTTTTACCCCTTCAGGGGTATGGCCATGGCAGATTGTATGGCTCCCGAACCGGGAAAACCTCTCTATGATATATGGCAGGGAGATATCCTTTGATGGAGTATAGGCCAGGGCTTCAAGGTAAGACCGATAGCTGCTGAGATCCGTTATTGATGCGTTACCTTCCTGGCAGGCAGCTTCGGCTACGGCATGGGAAACCTCAACCAAAAGCCTGCGGTCGAATGGTTTCGGTATAATGTATGAAGGGCCGAATGAAAGGTCGGCTCCTGGATAAGCTTCTTTAAGATAATCCGGGGCCTCCCGGCGTGCCAGAATGGCAAGCGCTTCCGCCGCCGCCTTTTTCATGGACATACTTATATATTTGGCCTGAACATCCAGGGCACCCCTGAAAATGTAAGGGAATCCAAGCACGTTATTTATCTGGTTGGGATAGTCTGACCTGCCTGTGGCCATGATATAAGATCTATTCCCCATAGCGTTTTTGACTTCTTCAGGTGTGATCTCAGGCTCGGGATTGGCCATGGCGAAGATGCCTGGATAATCCTTCATGGAAAGGACCATTTCTCCTTTTACAAGCCCCGGGGCAGAGACCCCTATAAATACATCCGCTTTTTCGAGGCCTTCTGCAAGTGTTCTTTTAGATGTCTTTACTGCGAATGCCTTTTTGAAGGGATTCAGATCTCCCCGGCCCTCATGGATAATCCCGCGGCTGTCCGATAATAAAAGGCTTTTGACTCCCTCGTTTTTGATTGTTTCCGCTATTCTTATGCCCGCGGCACCGGCGCCGTTTATAACAACCGATAAGTCTTCAATGGGTTTTTTTGTTAAAAGGGCATAATTTTTTAGCGCCGCCAGTGTAATAATGGCCGTACCCCATTGATCGTCATGGAAAACAGGGCAGTCCACACATTCCTGTAACCTCTTCTCTACGTCAAAACAGGCAGGGGCCGCGATATCTTCCAGATTGATTCCTCCATACATCTCTGCAAGGCTTGCTGCTACATCAACCAGCCTGTTTACATCGGTCTTCCCATGTTTTCCCTCTGTTCGGCAGTTTTCAAGTGGGACCGGCCAGGCATCTATATGAGCGAATGATTTAAAAAGTACGGCCTTACCCTCCATAACCGGGATACTGGCCCTGGGACCTATGTCACCGAGCCCTAAAACGGCTGTGCCATCTGTTACAACTGCCACCAGGTTGGCCTTGGAGGTATATTTTAAAGCATCAGCCGGATTTTTTTTGATCTCTAAACATGGTTTTGCCACCCCGGGGGTATATGCAATGCTCAGGGATCTTTGATCGATAAGCTCTTTGAGCACCTCTACCCCAAGTTTCCCGCCAATGTGGTATTGAAGAATTTCCGAGTCTGTTATATGAATCATAGAATGGGCAAGATTCTTAATGGTTTAATTCAGGGCAGACTTTTTTGACAAAGGGATTCTCTGTATAAGTTTTTAAAACTCATATCCTCAAAAAAAATTGAAGCTTCCTGCTCGGCCTCTTCCAAGGTCCTTGATCTATGGACAAGGTTGTTAACAGCCCTTTCTTCCTTTATTGAACGGGCAATGGAATCCGTGCTCAGACTCCTTATTGTTCCGGGTTTTGCCTTGGCTGGGTCCGTGTCCCCTACCAAATCCGCAAAATCCTCAACAAACCCTTTCTTATATTTATATCCTTCCTTTTCCTCCAATACAAAGACCTTTATATCCCTGCCCCTGAAAAAATTCATAAGCCTTTCATAGAAAAAGGCCCCTTTATGCATGGCATAAAGCTGCTCTATTTTATCCATATCAGCCGGCTTGAACGACTTCGATGAAACAATGCAAGCCATGGACCGGACCATGGACATGATCTTGTCTTCCAATGCTAAACCGTCCGGTTTTATCATAAAAAAGATTCTTTGCTTTGATGACATCTTTATTATCCTCTTTAAATGGTTTTTAAGGCATATTTTGCAATAATACTTTTGAGAGATTGTGAAGCATTACCTTTACCGTCTCTATAAGCAATAATATCATTATAATCAGATTCCCAGATTAGATTTCCTGGCGCAATGATGCATTTGCTGCCATCCCGATAGGTTGGCAAGATTTTGAAACCATGGTTGGAAGTCGCATCAGAAAAAAGATAAAAATGCTCTCTGGCTTCCATATAAGAGAAAAGCCGGTGCTGTGCTGGGAAATCACCCGGCTCGAACCATAGCTTTATCTCTCTTTCGGCTTCTTTTGGATCTCCCGAGGCATGGACGGCATTGTCTATCAATTCTTCCTGGTCTACGGAATAATCGGTATAGCTCAATTGGGAGCGTAGTGTGATAATCCCCTCTGTCTTTGCCAGCACCTTACAGTCCCTTGGTTTAGTGGGGCCGAAATATTTTTTTATCCCATCAACGATCCCCGGTGCTTCATAGGTTATGGCCATAACCCTTCTTTTGTTCGGTTGCGTTGGATAGTGGAGTTCCCCCATAATATATTTAATGGTCATCTCAAAGAAAGGCTTGTCCTTGATGTTTGAATAATGAGCCTCTGCCAGCTCTCTTGTTACACGGACCACCTTGGCCGCAGCAATAACCGGATTGAGAACAGCGGAAATCCTTTCGATGATGAAACCGGTCAAAGAATAAAGAAGGGCATCTGGTTTAATCAATACAAGAGTTTGTTGAGTTTCCTTAGATTTCATGGTTATGTCCTTTATAAGTCTATTATTAATATCATCTTAAATAAGAAAGCTCCACAGGAAGGGGTTGGTCTTTCCCCATGGTATCCTCACCATAATTGACGCCTGCAAGGATTTCCAGATCCTTTAAGGCCCTTTTATCCCCAACGAAAGTAACCGTCTGGATATTATCTCTTGCAATCTTTCCTCCGGCCCATGTGATACTTAAAATACTGCTTGCATCAAATTTATCTTCTCCTACAATCATGATAACTTCCGAACCATAATGATTTACAACCTTTGAAACCAGAGTGGAGGGCCTAAGATGAAAGCCCAGATTTTTAGGAATGCCTAATGTGACAGATCCTTTTGAGGTGTAATCATGTAATAACTCCTCAGAGAGATTCTTCCCGTAAGAAACGAATTTTCTGCAGTAATGTAATGCCCAGGCTAAGATGTAGTCCAGAATACAATCAGGCTGCATTTCGTTATGTATCTCTTGATGAATTTTCATATGCCGTTCATAAAAATGGGACCATGCCCGGGCTGCTTCAAGTAGAAGCAGAGGGATAGAGATATAGTTTTTAAGGTGAGCCAGGCGGGGATCTTTATCCTCCCGTGGCTTATAATTCACATATGTATCATATACGGATTCAAGGTTGTGCATCTCCAGTTCGAATTTTCGAATACATTCCTCATTGATAACCTCAGGAAGAAGCAAGTCTATATTTTTAAGTGTCGTATCATCTGTGTGGCAGGCAACCGGATCGAAATTTTGGGCTAGATTTTGATATAAAGAACAGATCTTGGCGATATCCTTTTCTTCGTCGCCATAATCCTTTTTATCCATATTCCCGGGAAGAAATGCATTTCCAAGGGAATCGGGTTCCTGCAATCCTTTAAAAGGCACATCAGGAATCGCTATGCCCAGCTTGCTCGCATGGCTTAACAATTTATTAAATATGTAAGTCAGTGCTTTTATATGAAAGTGTTTGACCTGTTCCAGCCTTTTAAAGAATTCACCGAAATCTTTTAACTCTAGGCTGTCAGGAGAATATCTTTTCTGGATAAACACAATCACATATCCTGTCTGCCCAAAGCCCCTTGCCGTGGCTACAAGTTCCCTGAAATAAAACCATTTCCTGTTTCGCCGAGCTCCGTGATCATCTAAGAAATCCTCCAGGAGGCGTGCATTGGCTATAAGGATGCTTAAAAAATTTCGATTAGCTATTTTGATAGCTGAATTTTTGTCTTTTATAATCAGGCACTGGCTGAGTAAACCCTGAGCATATTGCTGGGCTACGGATAGAAAGTTTTTATAAGATATAACAGTTTGACTTAATCTCATCTTTTTACCATTTTCATAATCAGTTACTATACACTAATGTATTATACTTGCCAATCCTATTATTGTACATTCTTTTATTGTAAATCAAGACATTATTAAAAGAGAGCATTAAAATAAGTATGGTGAGAAAGGAATCTGGCTAAGCTCATAATATTATAAAAAATTAGTTAAAAGGGAATTTAGAGGCCGTCCTTTTTTTTACACTTTGATAAAGAATATTTTTTGTAAATCCTGCCAGCATGAATATCTGATATTCTATTGGACGGCCTCTTTCCCACCTATTAGAAAAATCCCCCTCTTTCAAAGAAGATAAGTCCCCATACTTTTTATAGTATTGGAAGTCCCCATATCTGGGCCGGAGTCAGCAGGTTAGCCAGAGGGATGCTGAATAAATTTTAACAAGGGCGAAAGAAAAAGTAAAGGAAAAATATATTGTAGCCTTAAGTCCTAATAAAACAGCCTGTTTTGGAGAAAAGAGAAAAAGTTGAGATATGGTTGCAAATTATCAATTAAAATGATAGATTAAAATGCGATTTGTCCCTCTTTTTTTATATATAATAATGGAAAACACCGAAAACGCTTCCCAAAAAACCATGAAGCAACATGAATCCTATAAAGATCTGAGAGAGTGGTTTACCGCTTTTAAAGATATAAAGGAAAAAAAGCTGCGAACTCTCAGCTTAGGCGAATTAATTAAAATCCAAAGAAAAAGGCTGGATATGAACCAAAGGGAATTAGCCAGGGCTTCGGGTATAACTCCGGCCACCATATCCAGATTGGAAAGTGGTCAGGTAAAAGAATTAAAATCTGAGGCATTGAAAAGGTTGGCGGATGCGTTAGATATAACGGCAGATTATTTACTGGGCAGGACCACAGGATCGAATCTGAACAGTATGTTTGAAATAGACCCTAATTTAGAACATATATTCCATGTCTATAAGAATTTATCCTTCAAAAAAAGAAAAGAGCTTAAAAATTTCGTAAGCTTGCTGGAACAACAGGAAAACAAAAGGTAAAAAAGTTAGGTGCTTTCTATAGAATAAGGCGAAAGGTCCATAGAAATTAAATCCTTTCTTTTTTTCTCTCAATATTTCTATGATAAATATTTGGATATATCTCTTTTAGGCAATCAAGACAAATAGTCTGAATAATATCTTCTTCTGAATGAGCTCTGATATATTCTTCAACAGGATGCCATTGCCCTTTGTCATCGCGTATTCTTTTGCAATGGCCACAGATGGAAAAGGTGCCGCTTAAGCTCTTAATCTTAACAAGAGATTCCTGCAAATGTCTGTTTATCTCCTTTAATTCCTCCACCGTTTTTTTTCTTGCTGTGATATCACTGGCTATGCAGTTTATATATTTAATGTTTCCCTTATCATCAAAACACCTGTTTATTTTCCAGAGCATATCATGGATTTGTCCCTGATGATCGATTACTCGACTCTCAAAGGATTCTTCTGCTTTTACACTACCAATTAATGCGTCTTTTGTCTTTTTTCTATCCTCAACATGAATAAAGTCCAGAAGGGACGATCCTATGCATTTGCATGGATCAAGACCAAAGATTCTCTCTGCGGCAGGATTAAAATAGAGAAATCTTGTCTGGTTATCTATGCGAGCGATCATATCATCGACACTATCAACAAAATTACGGAATTTCTCTTCACTCTTGCGAAGGGACTTGTCCATATTTGCCTTGTAGAAAGCCATCTCTAAATTGATATGAAGGTCCATATCGTCAAACGGCTTCAGAATATATCCATAAGGGCCGGTTATTTTAGCACGGTTGAGAACCTCTTCGTCGGAATGCGCAGTGACAAAAATGATTGGAATATCTTGAAAGCCATGGATTTTTTCAGCCGTTTCAATACCGTCCATGTCTCCGCTGAGCACAATATCCATAAGTATTAAATCAGGCTTTTCGTGCCCGATCTTTTCCAGTGCCTCCTCTCCTGATGTGACAGTACAACATACAGAATATCCCATATTTTCCAAACATTCTTTGATATCTTCTGCAACTACGAACTCATCTTCAACGATCATTATCTTTTTTGTTTTTTTACCCTCCATTATGCTTGTTTATCAATCCTTTCTCTTGAACCTGATCGCGTATCGAGTCCCGGCGTTTCTTGACAGATCCAAAGCTCCTTTTATCTGTTTTTCTATGAGTCCGGTTATAAGTTTAAGCCCAAGTGTTTTTGTGTTCCGATAGTCTATATGATCAGGGATGCCTCTTCCATTGTCACTTATTATAAGCTCTATCTCATTGTTTTCGAGCAAACGCGAACAGATCCTGATTTCGCCTTTTTCTGCTTCTTTAAAGGCGTGTTTCAGAGAATTGGAAATAATCTCATTAAGGACAAGGCCAATGGGAACCGCCTGGTTAATGCCAAGGTTTATCATATCTCCTTCTGTTTTAAAATCAATATGTTTGGCAGGTGTTCCGAATACCTTTAGAATATTTTTTACTATATGTATAATATACTCGTTAAGATCAATTTCGGCAAGGTCTTCTGATTGGTAAAGTATCTCGTGAACTAATGCCATGGCTGTAATTCGGTTGTTGCTTTCCTGATAGACCTTTTTCACATACTCATCATTGACTCTTCCTGCCTGCAGCTTTAGCAAGCTTGAGATGATTTGAAGATTATTCTTGACACGATGATGAATTTCTCTCAGAAGCGCATCCTTTTCTCTGAGAGATTGTTTGATTTTTGTTTCCGCCTTTTTC